>NZ_JBVVAK010000025.1:0-80289 GCF_055792825.1 Microvirga sp. GN3 | reverse complement strand
TACAATCCCCATAGCGCCATCCCCGTCTCACGGCTTCGCTCAATCCGGCTTCAATGAGGTCCTTCCGGATGAGGGCCTTCACACGTTCCGTCGCGACCGGACCTCACAGAACCCTCCAGATTCCATGCAAATGGAATCATCTCTAAGCCGCAACCTGAACCCGCCTGACGATCTCTGCAACGATGGTTGGATCGGCGACCGTCGATGTATCGCCGTGGTTCTCGTAATCGCCGGCGGCGATGCGCGTGAGAATCCGGCGCAGGATTTTTCCAGAACGGTTCTTGGGGAGTTGCGGTGCCCACTCGATCCGGTCCGGTGTCGCAATGGGACCGATGCGGGTACGCACGACCTGGACGAGATCGCGACGAAGTTCGTCGCTTTCCGCAACACCCTCTTTCAGCGTCACGAAAGCGAAGATGCCTTGCCCCTTGATCTCATGAGGCATGCCGACGACAGCAGCCTCCGCCACTGACGGATGCGAGGCGAGAGCGGATTCGACTTCGACGGTGCCGAGCCTGTGGCCCGAAACATTGATCACGTCGTCAAGGCGGCCGGTGATCCAGTAATAACCATCCGCATCGCGCCGTGCGCCGTCGCCGGTGAAGTAATAGCCGGGGAACGTGCTGAAATAGGTTTTCAGAAAACGTTCGCGGTCGCCGAGAATGGTGCGCGCCTGCCCCGGCCATGAATCGGCGAAGCACAGGTTGCCTTTACCCTCGCCCTCGACAACGGCTCCGTCGCTGTTGAGCAAGGCAGGCCGCACGCCGAAGAACGGCTTCGTCGCCGAGCCCGGCTTCAGATCCATGGCGCCGGGCAGCGGGCACAGGAGAACGGCACCGGTCTCCGTCTGCCAATAGGTGTCGATGATCGGGCAGCGCCCTCCTCCGACGACCTCGTGATACCAGAGCCAGGCTTCCGGATTGATCGGCTCGCCGACGGAGCCCATGACGCGCAGCGACGACAGATCATGCTTGCGCACCGGTGCTTCGCCCTCGCGCATCAGCGAGCGGATGGCGGTCGGCGCGGTGTAGAAGATATTGACCTTGTAGGTCTCGATGATCTGCCACCAGCGCGAGACATCCGGCCAGGTAGGCACGCCCTCGAACAGCACGATGGTGGCGCCATTCGCGAGCGGGCCGTAGATCAAATAGGTATGTGCCGTTACCCAGCCCACATCCGCGGTGCAGAAATGGATGTCGCCCGGGTGATAATCGAACATCGCGCGGAAGCTTGCGGCCGCATGGACGAGATAGCCGCCGGTGGTATGCAGCATGCCCTTCGGCTTGCCGGTCGAGCCTGAGGTGTAGAGCACGAAGAGCGGATCCTCGGCACTGACCTCGACAGGCGCACACTCTGCCGAAACCTCAGTCAGAGCCTCGTCGTACCAGCGGTCACGGCCTGCCGTCATGGGAACATCCCGGCCAGTGCGGCGCACGACGAGAACATGCTCGACGAAGGGCAGGTCCTGCAGCGCCACATCCGCATTCTTCTTGAGGGGCACGTGCTTGCCAGCCCGCAAGCCCTCATCGGCGGTGATCAGCACCCGCGAGCGGCAATCTTCGATCCGCCCTGCCAGCGCTTCCGCCGAGAAGCCACTGAAGACCACCGAATGCACCGCGCCTATTCGGGCACAGGCCAGCATGGCAGCTATGGCTTCCGGTACGACGGGCAGATAGACGCTGACGAAATCGCCCTTCTTGACCCCGAGCTTCTTCAGGACATTAGCGAGGCGAGAGACCTGCTGCTGCAGATCCTTCCAAGTGACCATCCGCGTGTCGCCGGGCGTGTCGCCCTCCCACAGGATCGCAGCATCATCGCCGCGGTCGCGGGCATGACGGTCGAGACAATTGAATGTGGCGTTCAGCGTGCCATCGGCGAACCATTCGATGGTCACGTCATCGGGCGAGTAGTGCGTGTTCTTCACTGTCGTGAAGGGCTTCACCCAGTCCAGGATCTGCGCCTGCTCGCGCCAGAAGCCTTCCGGATCGTCGAGAGAGAGCCGGTAGAGATCCTGATAGGCCTGCAGATCCACATGGGCGGTCGATTTCAAGGCCGTGGGAACAGGGAAGACATGCTGGGTCATGGTGCTCTGATTGTGCGCACGAGGCTCGGCAGGAGCCTGCGGCTCAGGAAAGATGTGCCATCCATCCCTCGGAATAGGCCTTTATGTCAATCGAATTGTTCTTAATAAAGAACGAAACGGACAAACAAAAAGGGCGGCCATTCAGACCGCCCTTTCCTTATGTTCCGCGGATCAGCTTACTCGATCGACAGGGCTACGAAGCGCACTTCGCCCTGGGCATTCGACACGAGGAGCAGAGCCGACTTGCGGCCCTGGGCCTTAAGATCGTCGATCTTCTTGGTCACGTCGGCCGGGCTCGTCACCGGCTCTTGATTGACCTCGACGATCACCTCGCCGGCCTGGATCCGCTTATCGGACGCATTCGAGTTCGGATCGACGCGGGTGATGACCACGCCCTTCAGATCGTCCTTCAGGCTGAAGCGGCGGCGCAGCTCGTCCGTCATGCCGGACATGTTAAGACCGAGCGCCTGACGGGTCGCCGTCGGCGGCTCCGTCGAGGGCTGCTGTAGGCTCGCCTGCTTCTCGGTGTCTTCGAGACGGCCCAGGGTGACCTGCTTGGTCATCTCCTGACCTTTACGGATGATGGCCACATCGACAGCCTTACCGACCGGGGTCGATGCCACGATGCGTGGCAGGTCGCGGGAATCCTTGACCTCCCTGCCATCGAAGCGAACGATCACGTCACCGACTTCGAGGCCGGCCGGCTTGGCCGGTCCCTTCTCGTCAATGCCGGCAATCAGGGCGCCGCGCGCCGTGCCAAGATTCAGGGCCTCGGCCGTGGCGTCATCCACGTTCTGAATGCGCACGCCGAGCCAGCCACGGCGGGTCTCGCCGAACTGGCGCAGCTGGTCGATGATCGGCACGGCCGTGGAAGCGGGAACCGCGAAGCCGATGCCGACCGAGCCGCCGGTCGGCGAGAGGATGGCTGTGTTGATGCCGATGACCTCGCCGTTCATGTTGAACAGCGGGCCGCCGGAATTGCCCTTGTTGATGGAGGCGTCGGTCTGGATGTAGTTGTCGTAGGGACCGGACTCTATATTGCGGCCGCGGGCCGACACGATGCCCGCCGTGACGGAGCCGCCGAGGCCGAAGGGATTGCCGATCGCCATGACCCAGTCACCGGGACGGATGGCATCGGAATCGCCGAACTTCACCGCCTTGAGGGGCTTGTCGGTCTTCACCTTCAGAACGGCCAGATCGACCTTCGAATCCTTGCCGACGATCTCGGCCTTCAGGCGCAAGCCGTCCGGGAAGATCACGCTGATGTCATTCGCATCGCCGATCACATGATTGTTGGTCACGACGATTCCGGAGGAATCGATGACGAATCCCGAGCCAAGAGAGTTCGAACTGCGCGGGCGCGAAGGACCGCTTTCGCCATTGCCACCCTGACCGCGACGGTTGAAGAATTCCTCGAAGAGATCCTCGAACGGGGTGCCGGGCGGCAGCTGAGGCAGGGTTCGGTTGCGGGTCTCGACCGTCGTCGAAGCCGAGATGTTGACCACGGCGCCGGTGACTTCCTGCGCCAGATCGGCGAAGGATTCAGGAGCCGAACGGGCATAGACCGGCAGCGGCACGATGGCCGTTGCGACAATGGTGAAGACCGCGAAGCAGGACGCGGCCAGCCGGCGCAGGGGACGCTGGGGCAGCGCCGTCTTGGAAGGCTCCAGCGCGTTCGTGGCTTTGTTCATCGAAAACCCTCTCTCGGAGAATAGGCATATAGATTGGTATCGAGCCCCGCCATTCAAGCGGATATTGCGGCGGAAGCTGGGCCGCAGCCCGACGCGTCGCGCGGAACCGCAGGTCGCCCTAACCGAATTGACGCACCAGCCAGATCACCCCGACCCCGATGAGCGCCGAGATGATTCCGACGATCCGCATCTGATCGCTCGGGCTGTGGGCCGCCTCATACATGGCTCGGCGCATGCCATCGGGGAAGGCGGCAAACAAAATGCCCTCGACCGCGAGAGCGAGGCCGAGGGCTGCAATCAAATCCAACATCAGGGCTTATTGGGCTGGAGCCGGTTGACCCGGCGCTGGGGTTGGTCGGGCAGTGGCACCCCCGCCATTCCTCCGACCCGCTGGGTCGTTGAAATAGCGGAAGAAATCGGAATCCGGGCTCAATACGAGGCGGGTATCCCCTCCCTTGAGACCGGCTTCATAGGCCTGCATCGAGCGGTAGAAGGAGAAGAATTCCGGATCCTGCCCGAAGGCCTCGGCCAGAATGCGGTTACGGTTTGCATCGCCCTCGCCTCGCAGTTCCTCGGCCTTCTGATTGGCCTCGGCGCGGATGATCGTCGCCTCGCGCTCGGCCTTGGCGCGGATGGTCTGCGCCTGCTGCTGACCGTTGGCGCGAAGATCCGCCGCCTCGCGCTCACGCTCGGTGCGCATGCGCTGATAGACGGCCTGGCTGTTCGCCGCGGGCAGATCGACGCGGGTGAGCCGCACGTCGATCATCTCGATGCCCAGGCTTGCCGCCTGCCGGTTCACGTCGGCCTGGATGCGATTCATCAGATCGGCGCGCTCGGTGCGGACGATGGCATCGCGCGAAGCGCTCGCCAGGGTGTTGCGCATGGCCGAGTTGGTGAAGCTCTGAAGCCGCTGATTGGCGAGAGCGATGTTGCCGACGGCCTGATAGAACCGCAGCGGATCGACGATCCGGTAGCGGGTGAAGGCGTCGACCTCAAGATTCTGACGGTCTGCCGACAGAACGGTCTGGACCGGCAGGTCGAGATCGAGCACGCGCTTCTCGAAATAGGTCACAGCATCGACCAGCGGCAGCTTGAACTTGAGGCCCGGTTCGGAGATGGCCGACTGCACTGCGCCGAAGCGCAGCACCAGCGCATACTGGGTTTGCTGGACGATGAAGATCGAGCTGTAGAGAACGATGGCCGCGAGAGCCAGAGCAATCAGGACAACCGTGCGAAGAGTCGAACCGTTCATCGCGTGGCTCCCTGCGGATTAGCGGCATTGCCCGGCGGCTGCGGGCGCTGGGTTTGTTGGGTAAGTGGCAGGAAGGGCACGACACCCTGGCCGTTCTGGTCAACGATGATCTTGTCGACACCACCGTAAACGCGCTCCATGGTCTCAAGGAAGATCCGCTCACGGCTGATATCCGGAGCCTTGCGGTATTCCTCATAAACCTGGCGGAAGCGGGCCGCCTGACCTGTCGCGTCGGCCACCGACTGCTCGCGATAGGCCTCGGCCTGCTGCACTGTGCGGGCGGCCTCGCCTCGGGCTTCGGGAACGACGCGGCTGGCGAAGGCACCAGCCTCATTCTGGACACGCACCGCATCCTGCTGAGCGGCGTTCACGTCGTAGAAGGCCTGCCGCACTTCGGATGGAGGCTGGACCGCCTGAAGCTGAACCACGTTGATCAGAACGCCGGCGCCATAGGCATCGAGGGCCTCCTGCATGATCTGGCGGACCTCCTGGGAGACGCTGGCCTGTTCGGTGGTCAGGATGGCCTGGATGTTGCGGCGTCCGATGACCTCGCGCATGGCGCTTTCCGCCACGGACTTGATGGTGCCGTCGGGATTCTGGAGGTTGAAGACGTAATCCTGCGGACGGGCGGGATTGATCTGCCAGACCGCATCGAAATCGATGTCGACGATGTTTTCGTCGGCGGTCAGCATCAGGCTTTCCTCGATCACATCACGGGCGCGTCCCTGTCCGGTCGGCGTGGAGCGGTAGCCCACTTCGACCCGCTGCTGGGCGGTGACGTTCGGCTTGAGCACCCGGCCGATCGGGTAAGGCAGGTTGTAGCGCAGGCCCTCACCGGACGTTCCGGTAAATTTGCCGAAGATCATGTTGATGCCGACCTCGTTGGGCCGGACCGTGTAGAAGCCGGTGAGCAACCAGACGGCAATCACGCCCAGAACCAGGATGATCAGGCCCCTGCCCCCCATGGAGCCGCCGGGAATGAAGTCTTTCAGGCGATCCTGGCTGCGGCGCAGGATGTCTTCGAGGTCGGGGGGAGATCCGTTCCCCTGCGGGCCGGAGCCCCATGGGCTCTTGCCGCCTCCCGATCCGCCGCGTTGCCCCCAGGGGCCACCGCCGCCGCTTTGGTTACTCCAAGGCATAGGACGCCGTTCCTCACTCTTTAAAAACCGGCCGAGACGACCGCTGATATCTCTAGACGGTTGTGGGTGTTGCCTCTTCCGCCTGTCAAGCCTGCGAATTGGGGATTGCAGGGAACTTCGTCAACCTTCGGACGGGTCAGTGGCGCCTTTCGAGATCAATAAAGGTAAATGGATGCTCGTCATCCGGCCCCTTCGGATGGTCCTCCCGCCTCGTCTCGCGAAACTGTGACCGGTCGAAATCCGGGAAGACGGCATCACCTTCGGGCACGGCCTGAACCTTCGTCAGGAATATGCTCTGCACCTGCGGCAGGGCTAGGGCATAGATCTCTGCCCCGCCTGCGACAGCAACAGAATCGGCCCCCATCCGGGCGGCAAGCTCGCTCCCCTTGGCGACTGCCTCCTCCCAGGTATGGACCACATGCACGCCCTCGGCCGCAAACCCGGTATCGCGCGTCAGCACAATTGTTTCCCGACCAGGCAGAGGCTTGCCGATCGACTGAAACGTCTTGCGCCCCATGATCATCGGCTTGCCCATCGTGAGCCTGCGGAAACGCCCGAGATCCGTCTTGATGCGCCAGAGGAGATGGTTGTCGCGCCCGATGACGCCATTCTCGGCCACCGCAACGACGAGGATGAGGGGGGTGGTCATGGCTCCTCCGCCAGTTGTCTTAAAGCGCTTCCCGTCATCCGCTGGACGGTCCATTCATCCATCGGAATGGCGCCGATGGAGCGGTACACGCGCAGAGCCGGCTCGTTCCAGTCGAGCACCCACCATTCGAGGCGCGCCAAGCCCTCGTCGACGCAGCGACGGGCGAGATGCCTCAGCAGCGCCCTGCCGATCCCTTTGGAGCGGAAGGCTGGCCTGACGAAGAGGTCTTCGAGATAGATCCCATGCCGTCCTCGGAAGGTCGAGAAATTGTAGAACCACAGGGCAAAGCCGACAGGTTCTCCGTTCCACTCGGCAATATCCGCGAAGACCCGGGGATTGGCGCCGAAAAGCGCCTTCGCGATCTCGGCCTCTGTCGCATCGACCTCATGCGCCAGCCGCTCGTATTCGGCGAGTTCGCGGATGAAGCTGAAGACAACCGAAGCATCACGTTCTTCGGCTTTGCGGATGACGAGACTCATATTGCTGTTGTGTCGGAAGCGAGCGTTGCTGTCGAGATCATTCGGATTCATCTTCAGCCTGAACGCGTCGCGGCGAGTCCCATTCCTCCAGAACGGCATTCATGTCGTCGAGCACGAAGAATCGAGCGCTCTCGGGGTCATAGCCCTCTTCCAGCAGGTTGTCGTATTCTGTCAGCCTGTGCCGGATATAAGCCGTCAGCGACAGCCAAGCGCCTGCCTCGGGCGAAGCGGTGTGAAGCCCCCTGCTGCTTAGGGCATGATCGGTCACGGCCTCGAATTCATGCCGCGGAATGCGCGGCGCAAGAATGCGGACCGCGCTTTCGATGGCTTCGCGCCTGTTCATGTTCCTCAGACTGCGACGGGCGCCTTGATGGCCGGATGCGGATCGTAATCTTCGATGGCGATGTCGTCGAAGGTGAAGTCGAAGAGCGAGCGCACGGCCGGATTGAGGCGCAGTTTCGGCAGAGACTTGGGCTCGCGCGAGAGCTGGAGGCGCGCCTGCTCCAGATGGTTGAGATAGAGATGCGCATCCCCAAAGGAATGGACGAAATCACCCGGCTGCAGGCCCGTCGCCTGCGCCATCATATGGGTGAGCAGCGCGTAGGACGCGATGTTGAAGGGAACCCCAAGGAACACATCCGCCGAGCGCTGATAGAGCTGGCAGGAGAGCCGTCCCTCCGCGACGTAGAACTGGAACAGGCAGTGGCAGGGCGCGAGCGCCATCTTGTCGAGATCGGCCGGGTTCCAGGCGGAGACGATCAGGCGGCGGCTGTCGGGATTGCGGCGGATCTCATCGAGCACCCAGCGAATCTGGTCGACGGTGCCGCCATCAGGCTTCGCCCAGGAGCGCCATTGCTTGCCGTAGACGGGACCGAGATCGCCGTTCTCGTCGGCCCACTCGTCCCAGATCGAAACACCGTTCTCCTTGAGGTAGCGGATATTGGTGTCGCCCTTCAGGAACCACAGCAATTCATGGATGATGGAGCGCAGGTGCAGCTTCTTCGTCGTGACGAGCGGAAAGCCCTGGCTGAGATCGAAGCGCATCTGATGGCCGAAGACGGAAATCGTCCCGGTTCCGGTGCGGTCGTCCTTGCGGACACCTTCATCCATGATGCGGCGGATCAGATCGAGATAGGCTTGCATGGGGGGCTCCTCGCCCAATCATAGGGCAGCGCGTCAAGGGTGCCGAGTCGGCCAAGCCCTATTTCTGTGAATCAGTTAACCCGGGAAGATGATCCTAGTGCGCGTCACTAAAGGTCGATCACCAAACATCTTTCATGCGGATCGCGACGCCCTCCACTCTTTCAAAATCCGTCCGCGCCACCTATATTGGAATTGCCGGTCGCGAGATCGGCTATGGCGATAAACGGCTATCGGAATAAACCCATCGGACCCGGGGGCGGTACCCGGCGCCTCCACCAAAACTCAGGCAAAGCTTGGGTTTCGGCGGGGGCGAAATAGGATCGACGAGGGCGTAAAGGGTAGACTTTCGCTCGGCATGGTTCCGCCGTTATCGGGCCGAATCTATAGTTGCCAACGACAACTATGCTCCGGTTGCAGTGGCTGCGTAAGCGGTCCCTAAAGCCGAATCAAAGCCCTTGCGGTTAGCACCGTAAGGCGGGGTCCGGAGGCACCTGGCAACAGAAGCCTCCACTTTTGTTTCTGCAAGGGCTCGCTTATGGCCGGTGGTAAAGACCTGATCCGCTACGATCTTCTGGTGCAGGACGCGCTGAAAGGCGTCGTGCGCAAGGTGTTGATCGATTGCAAGGACGGGCTTCCGGGCGAGCACCATTTCTACATCTCCTTCCAGACGGATTTTCCCGGCGTTCGCCTCTCGAACCGCCTGCGCGAAAAATATCCTCAGGAGATGACCATCGTCCTTCAGCACCAGTTCTGGGACCTCAACGTCACCGAGCATACGTTCGAGGTCGGGTTGTCCTTCTCCGGCATCCCGGAGCGGCTGCTCATCCCCTTCGATGCGCTCACCGGGTTCTTCGATCCCTCAGTCCAGTTCGGGCTCAAGTTCGACAGCCAGGACGAGGATGAGGAGGAAGAAGTCGAGGAGGCTCCTTCCGCGCCGCAGCCGATCCGCAGCGGCACGTCTGAGCCGGTCGAGCTGAAACAGCCCCGCAAGTCCCAACCTGCCGCGGACAAGAAGCCTGCGGCCGAAAAGGCTCCCGCGGCAAAGGCCGAGGTTGATACGGCAGCCGAAGATGGCTCGAAGGATGAGGCGGCTGAAGGTGGCGCAGGCAGCGCCGAGGTCGTCAGCCTCGACGCGTTCCGCAAGAAGAACTGAGCCTTCCAATCCCTTCCTGTTTCAGGCCGTTGCCAACGCCTCCGTCGGAGCGCGCTGAGAGAGTCGCATCGGCAATCCGCCCCGTGGCCTCAAGGTAATCCGCTGCACCGGCGTGACTTCGTGCCCTTCCACCAGATCGAGCCGCATGGAACGGGCAATCGTCGCCAGGACGATCACAGCTTCCTGCAGAGAGAAGCTCGCGCCTATGCAGACCCGCGGACCGGCCCCGAACGGGAGATAGGCGAAGCGGTCGATCCGGCTGCGGTTCTCAGGAAGAAAACGTTCCGGCCGGAAGGCGTCCGGCTCGTCCCAGAGTTTTCTGTGACGATGAAGCACATAAGGCGAGATCGCGACCATCGAGTCCGCCGGAATCTCCAATTCTCCGATCCGATCATCGTGAATGGCCGTCCGGCTCATGTAGGGTGCCGGCGGATAGAGGCGGATCGCCTCGTCGATGACGGCGCGGGTATAGACGAGCTTGTCCAGATGACGAGGCTCGAACGGCCCCTTCCCCAGCACCTCGTCCACCTCCTGCTCCACATGGGCGCGGGCCCGTTCGTCCTGGGACAGCAGATACAACGACCAGGAAAGTGCATTGGCCGTGGTCTCGTGTCCGGCGCCGATGAAGGTGACGATGTTGGTCCGCACGTCGATATCGCTCAGGCCCTTGCCGGTCTCAGGGTCCGCTGCCTCCAGGAGCAACGTCAGCAGGTCGCGAGGTGCCGGCTCGCCGCGGGCGAGCAGCGCCTTGCGGGTACCGATCAGCTCGTTGACCGTCTCCTCGAAAAACCGGATCGAGGGCCTCGCCCGCAGGCGCTCGATCCTGGGCACCCAATCGGGAAAGCCGAAGATGTCGAGCGGATCGACCCGGCCTAAGCTGTTGAAATAGCGGGTGATGGCGCGTCCGAGCGCATCCGGGTCCTTCGGCACGCCTTGCGTGAAGATCGTCCGCTCCAGCACGTCGAGGGTCACCCGGGTCATTTCGAGGGAGGCATCGACCACGCGGCCACCCGGGCGGCGCTGCCAGCGCCTCACGAGGCGCTCAGCCGCCTCGACCATGGCCGGGAAGAAGCTGCTCACATGGCGGGGCGTAAATAGCGGCGCGATGGTGCGGCGCTGGAGCCGCCATTCGTCACCCTCCGCCGTCACGAGCCCCCGGCCGAGCCCCGGTGCCAGAATCCGAAGCTGGAGATCGTCTTTTCGATAATTTGCGGCGTTGTCCACGAGGATGTGGCGGATGATTGCGGGATCGCTCACCACCGTCATGCGGCCGAGGGCCCCGTCGCCGGTGATGATCGGCTCCTCGAAATGCGCCTCCATCCAGGTGTTCAGGGGGTTTTCACGCACGGCCCTCAGGAAGGCCACCATGCCGAGCGGCTCTGTACGGGGCTTAGGGTGAGGCGGGCGGAACAAGGGGGCTTCCAGGATCTCGCTCATGCGAATTTACAAGGCCTCCATGCGCGTTCGCAGTTGCGAGCGCCACCATTTGAGATAAGAACACGCAACTCCATCGAAAGAGGTCAGGATGTCGCCCTCAACCCGCATCGAAACAGATACCTTCGGCCCCATCGACGTTCCCGCCGACAAGCTCTGGGGCGCCCAGACGCAGCGCTCGCTCCAGAACTTCCGCATCGGGACGGACAGGATGCCGCTGCCACTGGTCCATGCGCTGGCCATCGTGAAGCAGGCGTCCGCTCTTGTGAACAAGGATCTGGGTAAGCTGGAGCCGCGTCTCGCCGACGCCATCTCTGCCGCTGCCGCCGATGTGGTGCAGGGCAAGTATGACGATGAGTTTCCGCTCGTGGTCTATCAGACGGGCTCGGGCACTCAATCCAACATGAACATGAACGAGGTTCTCTCGAATCTCGCTATCGAGCGCCTTGGCGGAGAGCGCGGCAGCAAGAAGCCGGTTCACCCGAACGACCACGTGAACATGGGCCAGTCGTCCAACGACTCGTTCCCCACGGCTATGCACATCGCGGTCGCCCGCGAGATTCATGATCGGCTCGTTCCCGCGCTCAAGCACCTGCACAAGGCGCTGAACGAGAAGGCAGAGGCCTTCAAGGATATCGTGAAGATCGGCCGCACGCACCTGCAGGATGCGACCCCGGTCACCCTCGGCCAGGAATTCTCCGGCTATGCCGCCCAGGTCCAGCTCGGCATCGCCCGCATCGAGCAGACGCTTCCCGACATCTATGCGCTCGCCCAGGGCGGTACCGCCGTCGGCACGGGTCTGAACGCCCATCCGGAATTCGCGGACCGCTTCGCCTCGAAGGTAGTGGAACTCACCGCTCTCCCCTTCACCTCGGCGCACAACAAGTTCGAGGCGCTCGCCTCCAATGACGCTCTCGTCTACACGCATGGCGCGCTTTCAAGCCTCGCGGCCGGCCTGTTCAAGATTGCCAACGACATCCGCCTGATGGGCTCGGGCCCCCGCTCGGGCATCGGCGAGATCTCGCTGCCCGAGAACGAGCCTGGCTCGTCCATCATGCCCGGCAAGGTCAACCCGACCCAGGCCGAGGCCATGACGATGCTGTGCTGCCAGGTGGCCGGCAACCAGACCACCGTGACCTTCGCCGGCAGCCAGGGCCATTTCGAGCTCAACGTGTTCAAGCCGGTGATCGTCAACGCGGTGCTGCAGTCGATCCGTCTCATCGCGGACGGCGCGATCAGCTTCACCGACAATTGCGTCGTCGGCATCGAACCCAACAGGGAACGTCTCAACGAGTTGATGCAGCGCTCGCTGATGCTCGTGACGGCGCTTGCCCCGTCCATCGGCTACGACAAGGCCGCCGCCATCGCCAAGTCGGCGCACAAGAACGGCACGACCCTGAAGGAAGAGGCCCTCAAGGCCGGTGTGGCGGAAGACCACTTCCACGCCGTCGTTCGTCCTGAGACGATGCTTCAGCCGGGCGAGTAAGAGACATTTGCGCCATGGCTGAGATCATCAATCTGCGCCAGGCGCGCAAGCACAAGGCGCGGGCCGAGAAAGAGGCCCGCGCCGACGCAAACCGCATCGCGTTCGGCCGCACCAAGGCCGAGAAGAACCTGACGAAAGCCGAGCAGGATCTGGCGAAGAGCCGCCTCGACTCGCACAAGCGCGATCACGACGAGAAGCCGTGAATGGGCTTCGGCATCGTCAAGCGCTCCGTCTCCATCGCCGGTCACCGGACGAGCATCTCCCTTGAGGAGCCCTTCTGGGAAGGACTGCGGGAGATCGCGGAACGGGACAGGATGTCCGTCCAGTCCCTGATCGGGCGCATCGATGCGGAACGGGGCGAACAGAATCTCTCCTCCGCGATCCGGGTTTTCGTGCTTACGGATCTGCGCCAGCGCCTGAGCGCTTCCTCGTTGAACGGCACAACTCCACTTTAAACGTCAGCCGTCGACACCTTGTCACGGACACGATAGTCCTGGGATGAACTCATGCGCTGTAAAGCATGAGAGCAAACGTGTGAGGTTCGCGATGGCGACGGGATTGCTGGTGATCGATCTGCAACGCGGCATGTTCGAATCCGGCGTGTCGCCGCACGACGGTGAGGGCGTGCTGTCGCGGGTCGCGCAACTACTCAAGAAGGCGCGCGCTCGCGGAATCACCGTGCTACATGTCCGGCACGACGGCGGAACCGGCGACGATCTGGAGCGCGATACGCCCGGCTGGGATGTTCACCCTGCCGTTGCGCCGCTGGATGGCGAGCCTATCATCGACAAGGACCGCTGCAGCGCCTTTCACGGCACCGACCTGCACGAGCTACTGCAAGCACGCGGGATTGCGCGGCTTGTCATCGCCGGCATGCAGACTGAGTACTGCATCGACACGAACTGCCGCACCGCGCATGGTCTTGGTTATGCCGTCTCGCTGGTCCGTGACGCGCATACAACGTTCGACAATCCTGCACTGTCGGCCGAGCAGATCGTCGCGCATCACAATCTCACGCTTCGGAACGGCGGGTTCGTAACATTGGTCGATGCGGCCGAGGTTGAGTTTTGAACCTCAAAACAACGTTCACGCCCAGCACTCTATCGCGTCGGCGGAGCCCCATAGACTGATGGCGGCGGGCCGATCTGGACCGGTGGATTCAACGGTGGCACCGAGGTCTGCGATGGCGCTGCCTCGGGCTCTTCCTCCGGCTGGTTCTGGTGCTCCGATTGCAGCCGTTCTGCTTCCCGGCGGGCGCGCTCGGCTTCGGCCCTGGCTCGGGCCTGACGAAGTGCCTCCTCCTCGGCCGCCTTGGCCCGCTGCCGCTCCGCCTCCCGCTGCGCATCGATCTGGCGCTGGCGCTCGGCCGCAGCCCGCTCGAACGCCTCGATCTTTTCCAGCTCGCGCTTGAGCACGATGGCGGCAAGCCCGTTGCGGAACGGACCTGCATCGATCTGGCGGACGGGGGCCGCCAGGGAGCCCTGCCAGTTCAGGCCGACCGAAGGCGGCGCCCCGACCCATTCGGGCGGCGATGCTTTAGCTGTAAGTGCACCCCGCGCATCGAGCTGCAAGGTCTTGAGGTCATAGGTGACCGCGCCCTGCCAATTGGCCGGTCCGCTCTCGGCCACGAAGGGAGAGAGACGCAGCAGGCCGCCGACGAGCGCGGCCGAAGTCTTGACGGGGCCCGAGCTGAAGGGACCTCGACCGAGCTCCATCCCGAGGATCGCCTCCGCCTTGCCCTCGGCCAGGGGATCGTTCTCGGCGAGCGCGCGCTTGAGAGCCCTGTCGAACACCGACGGATCGGCCGCGGGAAGGCGGAGATTCGTGACCTGCCACTCGCCGGCGCCACCGAGATTGGCCACGAGCTCGGAGAGGCTTGTGCCCGCAGCCCCGAACCGCAGCGGGCCGGACAGAACAGCCTCGAACGGCGAGGATCCGGTCAGAGCCCACAGAGGCACCTTTTCCAGGGCCCCCTCGCCGACGATGGTCGCGGTTCCGGCCTGACGGGTGATGGTGGCCGAGCCCGTGATGCGGCCGGAACCGATGGTGGCATCGAGATTGCGGATGGAAATGCCGTCCGACTGCGCTCCGACGACGAAGGAGGCGCGGCTCGCCTGAAGGCTGCGGCCGAGCTCAAGCGCCCCGACCCGGAAGGTCACCTGCCCGCCGGTGACGAGGCGGCCGCTCTGACCGAAGCGGGCCGTGGACCAGATCGCCGTGGTGCCGGCATCACCCGGCACGTTCAACGCTAGGGCCGCCGTAAGCCATGGTAGGGACAGCCGCCCGAGCGACACCTCACCACTGATCTCCGAACGGGAGACGACGACAAGGCGCGCCTGCACATTGTCGTTCGACACCTTGCCATTGATGTCGAGCAGAGTCGCGCCCCGCTCCCGGCCCAGGGTTACGCGTCCATTCACGGGCACCGGCGGAGCAACACCGGCGCCATCCCCTAAGAGGAGTAGAAAGGGCGTGATATCCGGAGTCGAGACTTCGACCTCGCCGCTATCCACCACATCGTCCGTCTCGCTCAGGGCGAAGGGGCGCGTGGTTGCCACTTTCACGCTGGCGATGTCCCCGGCGAGGGTGACGTTGAACAGGCCGGACCCGACGCGGACCCCGCGCAGATCGATCCTGGAAGGCCGGTTCAGCCCTGCCATATTCGCGCGGTTGACCCAGCGCCCCGTGTTGTCGGCAGACAGGCCGATCATGAGGTTCCGGGTCCGCCCATCGACCGATTCGACCTGCCCCTCGAACGGGCCACCGGCCACACGACCCTTCGCGGTCGTGCGCAGCCGCAGCTCGGTCGAGCCCGGAGCCGGCGCAACCCGCTCCGACGTAACATCGAGATCGAGCGCGCCCTCACGAACGAAATGGGGCACGAGCTTGGAGATCCCGCCGATCCATACGCTGCCCAACAGGTCGACCAGGGGACTGGCGCGCTGAGCGGTGACCTTACCGGTGATCTGCCCCGATCCATCGGGAGCGATGCGCCCCCGCACCCGGGCATTGGCTCCGGCGAGATCGACGATATCGAGCGTTTCCACCAGAAGCGCCGGTCCGTCGGACAGGATACGGGCCGAGATCCGACCCGTGGGAGCGCTCTTTCCGGCGCTGACCCCGCGCGCATCCAGGATGAAGCCGACGTCGAGATTTTCCGTGGCCTGGAACACGCTCGATACCTGCGGCAGGTCATCGAGGTTCAGGCCCTGGATCGCGACCTGGGCCTCCAGCTTGCCGCGCTCATTGGCCTCCGGCGCGGTGTAGCGGGCATTCCCGGTCAGAACTGACTCGCCCGTCTTCAATCGCAGGCGGTTGAAAGAGAGGACCGGGTTCGAGAAGGCGATCTCCGAGGAGGCCTCGACGGGACGTCCGTCAAAGATTCTCAGGAGCGGCGAATTGATGCCGATACGGGCGAGATAGCGCGCCAGGCGGTCGGACGCGTTGGAGGCCAGTGCCACCTTGCCGTTGATGCCACCTCGGGTGGTCAGGCCGAGCTGGCCCTCAAGCGCGACCCGCGTCTCGCCCGGGGCATTGAATTCGATCCGGTCGAGCGTCGCCCGTCCCGTGTCGAGGGACAGACGCAGGACGGCATTCGAGAGATCCTCCTGGCCCAGGCCGATGCTGTCGATCTTGAGGTCGAGATCGATCGGCACCCGGATCAGCGGGAGGGACCATTGCGCCAACCGGCTTTTAAAGTCCTGCCCGTTTCCTGACAGGATGAAGCTGTCCGCGTCGAGCCGGCGCCCTTCGAGCTTGAGGGAGATGCGCGGATCGTCGAGGCCGATCCGCCCCTCACCCGTCATGCGAAGGCTTGCGCCACCCTCGCCCGCCTCGAGGCTGATCGGCTTGAGTTCGACGGCGCCCGGCACCGCCTTGAATTCGGTCTCGACGGCGATGGGGATCGGGATGCCTGCCGCCGCAACCTGTGCCGGAGGGCCGAACAGGACCTTGGCCTTGCCGGCGACCTGCGGCGTTGTGGCGTCGCCGTTTCCTTCGCTCAGCCCCAGCCGGGCATCGATGTCGAAGCGCGGGTAGATATCGCCTCCGCCCGAGAGCTTGACCTGGATGCTCTTATCCTCGGCCAGTTCTCCCGTGACCAGACGAAAGGGTACGCCGGAGGTGGTGCCCTCGACTCGCCAGGGGCCGATCAGCTTCTGTCCCTCGATGGCGACGTTTTCCGCGAATGCCTGGTGCGTGCGGCCGGTGCTCGCACTCTGCGTGGTGACGAGAAGCTGGGCGACGGTGAGATTCTCGATGGTCCATCGGCGGGCGCGACCGCTGCCAGACACTAGGTCCGGCGGCAGGCGCCATTCGCCATCGCCCGAAACCGGTATGCGGATATCGGCCCGGCCTACCTGCGTTTCCGTAAACCGCACGTCGCCCTGGAGCAGCGGCGTCAGGGCGACTTCGGCCCGAATGTTTTCGGCAATAAGAACGGGCGAGTCCGGTGTCTTGCCGCCAAGCCTCAGGCGACCGAGGATCACCCTGGGCGCCGGCAGAAGACGGATGCTGATATCGCCCTCGGTCTTTGCCTCCGTGCCGGACGCGCGCGAGATCATCCCGTCGATCGTGTTGCGATGGGCCTCCCAGTTGACGAAGGGAGGCGCCGCCACGGCAATCGCCAGGATCAGGATCACGATGGATGCGATGATCGTCAGGATATCGCGCAAGAGGCTGCCTTTTCTCCGTTACTCTGAGACGTCCTTACCTCATGACGCCAAGGACCGGGAGCATTGTTCCATGTGTTCCACCGTCAAAGCGCAACGATCTTGCCTGGATTCATGATGTTGTGGGGATCGATGGCCTGTTTCAAGACGCGCATGAGGTCCAGCGCAGCCGGCCCATGCTCCACCTCCAGATACTTCATTTTCTTCTGGCCCACGCCGTGCTCGCCCGTGCAGGTGCCCTCCATGGCGACCGCCCGCCGCACCAGCCGGTCGACAAAAGCTTCGCAGGCCTCGATTTCCGCCGGATCGTCCGTGTTCACGAGCGGCTGGACGTGGAAATTGCCGTCGCCCACATGGCCGACGATGGGAGCGACAAGACCGCTTTCCAGGATGTCCTGCTTGGTCGCATCGACGCATTCGGCGAGGCGGGAGATCGGCACGCAGACATCGGTTGCCACCGATTGCGCGCCGGGCCGCAGGCCCTTCGCGGCCCAATAGGCATCGTGACGCGCCTGCCAGAGGCGCGAGCGTTCCTCAGGTCTAGTCGCCCACTCGAATGGCCCGCCACTGAACTCGGTCGCGATCTCGCCGAAACGCTCGGCCTGTTCGTGCACACCGGCCTCGGAACCGTGGAATTCCAGAAGCAGCAGCGGGCTCTCCGGCAGGGTGAGCTTGGAGTGAAGGTTGACCGCCTTTACCTGGACCTCGTCGAGCAGTTCGATGCGCGCCACCGGGATGCCGGATTGGATCGTCATGATCACCGCGTCACAGGCCGCCTTCACGGTCGGGAACGGGCAGATGCCGGCCGAGATCGCCTCAGGAATGCCGTTGAGCTTCAGGGTGATCTCGGTGACAACACCCAGCGTTCCTTCCGATCCGATGAGGAGACTGGTCAGGTCGTAGCCCGCCGAACTCTTCTTGGCACGACTCGCCGTCTTCACGATCTCGCCATTGGGAAGCACCACCGTCAGCGCCAGGACCACGTCCTTCATGGTCCCGTAGCGGACTGCGTTGGTGCCGGAGGCACGTGTCGCGACCATGCCGCCGATGGAGGCATCGGCCCCCGGATCGATGGGAAAGAACAGGCCCTTGTCCCGCAGGTACTCGTTCAATTCCTTGCGGGTCACGCCCGCCTCGACCACGCAATCCAGATCCTCGTCATGGACGGCGATGATGCGCTTCATCAGGCTCAGATCGATGGAAACTCCACCATAGGGAGCATTGATATGCCCTTCGAGAGACGTGCCCGTGCCGTAGGGAATGATCGGGACCCCATGCGCGGCGCAGAGTTTCACGATCTCCGACACCTCCTCGGTCGTCCGGGGATAGACCACGATGTCCGGCGGCTGGTTTCTCACCCAAGTCAGCGTATGCCCATGCTGTTCGCGCACGGCAGCCGAGGTCGCGACCCGGTCGCCGAAACGCTGGGACAATTCGGACGACAGGGCGGCAATGGAGGCGTCTGTGGCTTTCTGACGGGCGGTCACCTGGGGGGCATTCATGGAGGCTTCAGATCCGGTTGCGATGCTCATTCCACCCATAGCTACCAGAACCGTTGCAAAGGCAACACTCCAGATGAGAAAGATGCCACAGCCCTCATGCACAGGCCGCATGAACGTGCTAACATTCACCCCTTTCGGGGAAAGGAACGGTCATCTGAGCGGCATCGAGGAACAAGTTTGACCATGGAAAAGCGGACGCCCGTCTTTTTCTTTGCGCCCTTCGTGTCGTCCACGATGCGGGTCGAACCCGCTTGGATCGACTATAACGGCCACATGAACATGGCCTATTACCATGTGCTCTTCGACCGGGCCGTGGAGGAAGGCTTCAGCCTCGTTGGCCTGGGTCATGACTATATGGAGAAGCGCAAGGCGTCCTTCTTCGCGGCCGAGGTTCACACCATCTACAAGCGCGAACTGACGATGCATGACCGGGTGCGAGTCACGCTTCAACTCGTCGATTTCGACGAGAAGCGCATCCATTATTACCTGGAAATCCGCCATGCCAGTGAAGGTTGGGTTGCCGCCTCGATGGAGGGCGTGTCCCTCCATGTGGACATGCAAACCCGAAAGGTCTGCCCCTTCCCGGACGATATCGCGGCCAATCTCACTGTCATGAAGACCACCCATTCCCGGCTGACGAGGCCGCAGGCCCTGGGCCGCGTCATCGGCATTCCGCACAAGGCCGAGATTCAGGACGCCCTCTCAGCCTCGGGCACGCGCCATTAGCAAACTCTCCCCCGCCCGCAGCCCGCGCGCGGCACCGGGGGGAGATAGCGTGGGGCGAACAGCCGATCCCGATCGACATTCTGCCGGATCTGGTTGCTTTTGCTCTGAATATCCTGCTCAACGCCCAAAATACGCTGATCCTGCTGGATCCGCCGGTTGATCGCGTCAGTATTCCGCTCTGCGGGGCCGGTGCGCGGCAGGCGCGTCTGGGCCTCGGCCGACACAACCAGGGGCAGGAAAAGGCTTGAGACGATGGCAAGGGCCATCACGATACGCATGGGACATTCCTCTTCGGGCCTGCCATATCCATATGGCAAGAGAGCCCTTCTTCGACAATGAGATGGGAGCCTGGAAGTTCGAGCCTGCGGCAGGATCGACAGGCATTCGGGCTCGACGCCGTTCGCCTTTTGATCCATGGTCCCGCCGATGAATCAGTCCGACAACCGCCCCAATCCGCAGGACAGCCTTGCCCATGAGCCGGCGCCCGGTTCCTTGAGCGCCCGCGCCCGTGCGGCGGTTGCGCCGCAATCGCCCTATCTGAACGGCCTGAACCCGGAACAGCGCGCCGCTGTCGAGGCCACGGAAGGGCCGGTTCTGGTGCTGGCAGGCGCCGGCACCGGCAAGACCCGCGTGCTCACCACCCGGATTGCGCACCTGATCGCCACCGGCAAGGCCTATCCGTCTCAGATCCTCGCCGTGACCTTTACCAACAAGGCGGCGCGGGAGATGCGCGAACGCATCACCTCGGTGATCGGTCCGGTGGCCGAGGGGATGCAGTGGCTCGGCACCTTCCACTCGATCGGCACCAAGATCCTACGCCGCCACGCGGAACTGGTCGGCCTGCGCTCGGACTTCACCATTCTCGGCACGGACGACCAGCTGCGCCTGATGAAGCAGGTGATCGAGGCCGAGGGCATCGACGAGAAGCGCTGGCCCGCGCGCCAGCTCGCGTCTCATATCGATGGCTGGAAAAACCGTGGCCTCGGGCCCGATCAGGTTCCGGCGGGCGAAGCCGGCGCCTTCGCCAACGGCAAGGGCGGAAAGCTCTACCGGGCCTATCAGGAACGTCTGAAGGTTCTCAACGCCGTCGATTTCGGTGACCTGCTGCTCGAATGCCTGCGCCTGTGGCGTGAGCATCCAGACATCCTGGAGCAGTACCAGAACCGTTTCCGTTACATGCTGGTGGACGAGTACCAGGACACCAATGTCGCCCAGTATCTCTGGCTGAGGCTGCTCGCCCAGGCGCGCAAGAATCTGTGCTGCGTCGGTGACGACGACCAGTCGATCTACGGCTGGCGCGGTGCCGAGGTCGACAACATCCTGCGTTTCGAGCACGACTTTCCCGGCGCGACCGTGATCCGCCTGGAGCGCAATTATCGCTCCACCGGCCATATCCTCTCCGCCGCCTCCGGCCTCATCGCCAAGAACCAGGGCCGCCTCGGCAAGACCCTGCGCACCGAGGACGAGCCGGGCGAGAAGGTGACGATCACCGGCGCCTGGGATTCCGAGGACGAGGCCCGCCTCATCGGCGAGGAAATCGAGGCGCTGCACGCCAAGAAGCATTCGCTCTCCGAAATTGCGATCCTGGTGCGCATCTCCGCCCAGATGCGCGAGATCGAAGACCGGCTCGTGACGCTCGGCGTCCCCTATCGGGTCATCGGCGGCCCGCGCTTCTACGAGCGCGCGGAAATCCGCGATGCGCTCGCCTATCTTCGCGTGGTCAACCAGCCTGCGGACGATCTCGCCTTCGAGCGCATCGTGAATACGCCGAAGCGCGGCTTGGGCGATGCCACGATCCAGGTGCTGCACAACCATGCCCGCGCCGCCCGCGTGCCGCTGATGGAGGCCGCGCGCTTCATCGTCGAGACCGACGAGCTGAAGCCGAAGCCCCGCGCCACGTTGCGCGATCTTCTGATCTCCTTCGGCCGCTGGTCGAAGCTCTCCGAAACGATGACGCAGTCGGAAGTCGCGCAGACGGTGCTGGAGGAATCCGGCTACACCGATATGTGGCAGAAGGACAAATCGGCCGATGCCGCCGGACGGCTTGAAAACCTCAAGGAGCTTGTGCGCTCCATGGAGGAATTCCCGGATTTGCAGAGCTTCCTCGAACACGTTTCGCTTGTCATGGAAGCCAACGAGAGCGACACCGCCGAACGCGTGAGCCTGATGACACTGCACGCGGCGAAGGGCTTGGAGTTCGATACCGTCTTCCTGCCCGGCTGGGAGGAAGGCCTGTTCCCGAACCAGCGCGCCCTCGACGAGAGCGGTCGCGCCGGTCTCGAGGAAGAGCGCCGCCTCGCCCATGTGGGCCTCACCCGCGCCCGGCGTCGCGCCAAGATCTATTTCGCCTCCAACCGGCGAATTCACGGTCTGTGGAACTCGACCGTTCCGAGCCGCTTCGTCGACGATCTGCCCGAGACCAACGTCGAGATTGTCGAGGCACCCGCGAACTTCTCCTATGGCGGCTACGGCGGGGGCTCGCGTTTCGACCGCATGCAGCCCTTCAGCGGCTCGTCCTACCAGACGCCCGGCTGGCAGCGCGCCCAGGCCCACCGCGCCTCGACCGAAGACGGCGGCTATTCCGCCCGCCGCTCCGGCGAACGACGCGGGCCGATGCTGATCGAGGGCGAGCTGGTGGCCAAATCCACCGGAGGCTCAGGCTTTGCGGTCGGCGGACGCGTCCTGCACACCAAGTTCGGTCCCGGCACCATCGAGGCGGTAGACGGTAACAAGCTTACCGTCGAATTCGACAAGGCGGGACGGAAGATGGTGTTGGATAGCTTTGTGGAGCCATTAGGCTAGCGTCCCCTCTAGCCACACGCCCGAGACTGTGGAACCATCCCGCCCCCGTCAAAGCGATCCGAGGTGGCGATGTTTCCCCTGTCTCACATGCTCAAGTCCTTCATTCGTGCCGGCACCCTGAAGGTGATCGACGCTGAGGGGAACGTGCATGTCTTCGGCGGCGAGAAGCCGGGACCGAGCGTCACCATGCGGCTGACGGATCGCTCGCTCTATCACAAGCTCTTCCTCAATCCGGAGCTGCATGCGGGCGAAGCCTATATGGATGGGCGCTTGAGCTTCGAGGACGGCTCCAACTTGCGAGACTTCCTCAACCTCTTCTCGATGAACCGCTCGACCCTGGCGAACTATCCGCTTCAGAGCGTGCTGAAGCGCATCTCACGCACCGTGAAACGGTTTCAGCAGGCAAATCCCGTGGGCAAAGCGCAGCAGAACGTGGCGCATCACTACGATCTCGGGAACGACTTCTACAAGCTCTTCCTCGACAAAGGCATGCAGTACTCATGCGCCTATTTCATCAACGACGATGACACGCTGGAGGAGGCGCAGCAGAACAAGCTCCGTCTCATCGCCTCGAAGCTGCGGCTCAAGCCCGGCCTGAAGATCCTCGACATCGGCAGCGGCTGGGGCGATCTCGCGCTCTATCTTGCCGCCATGGAGGACGTGGACGTCACAGGCGTCACGCTCTCGAAGGAGCAATATGAACTCTCGAACGAGAAGGCGCGGCGCGCTGGCCTGTCGGATCGTGTACGCTTCGAACTGCTCGACTATCGCAAGGTGGACAGGAAGTTCGACCGGATCGTGTCCGTCGGCATGTTCGAGCATGTGGGCGTGCACCATTACGGCGAGTTCTTCAAGAAGATCAACGCGCTTCTCGACGATGACGGATTGATGGTGCTGCACTCCATCGGCAAGATGAGCCCGCCCGGCACCGCGAGCCCGTGGCTGCGCAAGTACATCTTCCCCGGCGCCTACTCCCCTGCCCTGTCGGAGGTTTTTCCTGTCGTCGAGCAGAACCAGCTATGGGTGACCGATCTCGAATTCCTGCGCCTTCACTACGCCAAGACGCTCAACCACTGGCATCGGCGTTTCGAAGCCAACCGGGAGAAGATCGCGGCCATGTACGACGAGCGCTTCTGCCGGATGTTCGAGTTTTATCTGATCAGCGCGGAGACCATGTTCACCACCGGCAGTCAGCTCGTGTTCCACATGCAGCTGGCACGCAAGCGCGATGCCGCGCCCATCGTGCGCGACTACATCACAGACGTGCAGCGCGAGTACAAGCTCAAGGAAACCGAGCGTCTCAGGGTGCTGGAGCCGGCACGGGAGTTGAGCCCGGCCTGACGGCTGAAACCGGCTCCCGGAGACCTTTAGAAAGACGGCTTCAGGTGTTCCACTTTCAGGTGCGATGCTCTAAAGCGAGATCATGCTTGAAGGTCTGCACCCCAATCGCCCCACCCACGTCTTCCGCATCACCACAGACGAGCATTCTGCGCGCGCCATGACCGACATGATCGGCGAGATCTTCGATCCTGCCGAGAGTGCCGTCGCCTCCTTCGAGACAGAGGATGGCGGGCCGTGGATGCTGGAGGCCTATTTCGCGCATCAGCCCAATGAGGCCGCGATCCGGGATCTGCTGCGCCCCATCGTCGGCGCGGAGGCGGACAAGGGCGTTTTCCTCCCTCTCGAACAGAAGGACTGGGTGAAAGCTTCGCTGGAAGGCCTGAAGCCTGTCCGTGCGGGCCGCATCTTCGTCCATGGCTCGCATGATCGTCATGAGCGCCGCCCGAGCGACTTCGCCATCGAGATCGAAGCGGGCCTTGCCTTCGGCACGGGCCATCACGGCACCACCAAGGGCTGCCTGCTCGCTTTCGTGGATGAGCTGAAGACGCGTACGCCCCGCCATGTGCTCGATGTCGGCACTGGCACGGGCATTCTGGCCTTTGCGGCTGCGAAGATTCTGAAACGTCCCGTGGTGGCGGGTGATATCGATCCGGAAGCGGTGCGCGTGGCGCGTGAGAATGCGCGGCTGAACGGGATCGGAGCGTTTATGAAGCTCTTTGTGGGTCCGGGCATCCGCCATGCGGAGGCCGACCGCGTGGGGCATTTCGATCTCGTCTTCGCGAACATCCTGGCCAAGCCCCTGCGGATGCTGGCGCCGTCCCTGGCGCGCGTGGCGAGCCGGGACGGGACGATCATCCTGTCCGGCCTGCTGGCTCGCGACGTTCCCGGGGTCTTGTCCACCTATGCCCATCAGGGCTGGTATCTGCGGCGCCGCTACGACCTCGACGGGTGGGCGGCGCTGGTCTTGAAGCGGGGCAACGCTCGTCCGCTGCCCCGCTGCTAGAGCATCGGACCCAAAAGTGGCTTCCACTTTTGGGATTCAACTCGATGCTCCACTGTTTGACGAGCGCATCGTTGAGAGCGGAAAACCGGATCCAATTTTCACTGGCGTGGCCCTTCGGGTCCGCACGATGCGCTAATCGGTCTTACTCGGCCAGAACGCCCGGATAGCGCTTGGCGAGTTCGCGACGAAGCTTGAGGGTTTCGGCCCAGACTTCGCGGATGGCCTTCATGGCGGTGATGATGATCATGGTGCTGTCTCGTTTCGAAAAATGGGATGGTCAGATCTTGGCGGGCAAGAGCTCGGACTGATCGAGGAAGAGCGCCGAGTTATCCTGCCTGCGGTTCAGATCGTCGATGAAGGCCTCGTGGCGGCGCAGTTCCAGTCGGGCGCTTCTGGTGCGGCTTTCGACGACGGCGTTGAAGACGCACGTTGCGATTTGTGAAAACTTGGACGGCTTCTCTGGGCTACCGAAGAGGGCGGAAGAAAAAACGGCTGTGATCATGGGCTCATCTCCAACAGATTGGCGCTGAGACCCTTCAGCGTTCCTCTGTTATCGTTGTCAGGAAGATAAGCTCGGTCAGACTTTAGTTGAAGTCACAGAATCACATGCGCGCCATGCATCTATTGCAGTACGCGATCATAAAAGATCAACTTCTAGGCATCCGGCGCATATTTTGTAGGCGAGCTGGCGCTGGCTGGAGCACCGTCTGCTGGAGGTTTCGGCAGCCTCCATTCCCGCTGGATGGATCCCAAAAGTGGTTTCCACTTTTGGGTCCGATGCTCTAGCGTGTCGCCGTCTTCAATTCCGATCTTCGGTGCTGCTTTCCATGGCTCAGTTCCAGTTCTTCGACGACACGACTTCTCCCGCTCAAGGACCTCAGCATATCGCCAAGTTGCGGGCCGAAATGGCCCGGCGCGGCTTCGATGGCTTCATTGTCCCGCGCGCCGACGAACACCAAGGAGAATACGTTCCGAAGAGCGCTGAGCGCTTGGCATGGCTCACCGGCTTCACCGGCTCCGCAGGCACGGCAATCATCCTTCAGAACGAGGCTGCGCTCGTGGTCGATGGGCGCTACACGGTCCAAGCCGCCGAGCAGGTGGACACCTCCGTCATCACGCCGGTTCAACTGGCCAGTTCAACGCCTGAGGATTGGATCGCCGATCATCTGCCTCCGGATGGTACCCTGGCCTACGATCCGTGGCTCCATACCAGCGAGGGCCTGAAGAAGCTGGAGGAGGCGGTGAACCGCGCCGGCGGGAAACTTGCTCCGGTCGACATCAACCTGGTTGACGTGATCTGGATCGACCGTCCAGCTCCGCCGCATGCTCCCGTACGGCCGCATCCGTTGGACTGTGCGGGCGAAGCTGCCCCCGCCAAGTTGGAGCGCATCCGGAAGAAGATGGCGGAGGCGAAGATCGACGCCCTCGTCATCTCCGACCCGCACAATCTCGCCTGGGCCTTCAATCTGCGCGGCGGCGATGTGGGACACACGCCCCTCCCCCTCGGCTATGCCATCCTTCCCAAGCAAGGCCGTGCGAGCCTCTTCTTCGATCCGGTGAAGGTCACGAACGAGGCCGGTAATGCTGTGGGCGACCTCGCGGAATTTGCGCCCATCGCGACCTTCCAGAGCGCTCTCGATACACTCGGCCAGACAGGCGGCAAGATCCGCATCGACTCCGCGACCGGAGCCGTCGCTCTGATCCGGCGCATCGAGGCGGCTGGCGGTAAGGTTGATGTCGGGGCCGATCCCATTGCCCTCATGAAGGCGGTCAAGAACGAGGCCGAGATCGCGGGCTCCCATGCGGCGCATCTGCGCGATGGCGTGGCAGTCGCGCGTTTCCTGGCCTGGCTCGACCGCGAGGCGCCTTCAGGCAAGCTGACGGAGATCGATGTGGTCGAGTCGCTTGAGGCCTTCCGCGTCGAGACCGGCGCTTTGAAGAACATCTCGTTCCCGAGCATTTCAGGCGCGGGCCCCAATGCTGCGCTGCCCCATTACCGCGTCACGAGTTCAAGCAACCGTACCCTCGAGCCGAACCAGATCTTCCTGATCGATTCCGGCGCGCAATACGAGGATGGCACCACGGACATCACCCGCACGATCATCGTGGGCGAACCGACTCCTGAGATGAAGGACCGCTTCACCCGCGTGCTGAAGGGCCATATCGCTATCGCGCAGACCGTGTTTCCGAAGGGCACGACGGGCGCCCAGATCGATTCTTTCGCCCGTAGGCCGCTCTGGGAGGCAGGCCTCGATTTCGATCACGGCACCGGCCACGGCATCGGCAGCTACCTCTCCGTGCACGAGGGTCCGCAGCGCATCGCCAAAACCGGGCACACGCCGCTCGAAGTCGGCATGATGCTGTCCAACGAGCCAGGCTTCTACAAGCCGGGTGCCTATGGCATCCGCATCGAGAACCTGATCCTCGTCGAGCCGCGCACCATTCCCGGCGGCGACCGCGAGATGATGGGCTTTGAGACGCTGACCTTTACCCCCATCGACCTGCGCCTCGTCGAGCCCGCGATCATGACCGCCGACGAGATCGCATGGCTCAACGCCTATCACGCCGCGGTGCGTGAGAAGATCGGGCCGAAGCTCGATGCCGAGACGCGGACGTGGCTGGAGAATGGGACGCGGGCGATTGGCTAGAGCATCGGACCCAAAAGTGGGCTCCACTTTTGGGATCAATTCCGATGCTCCCTCCTATAAGCGGCGCATCGTTCGGCGCGGAAAACCGGATCCACTTTTCCGCACGATGCGCTAGAGCAGGTTCCGCAGCACCACGACGGAAACCACGCCGACCGCTACCGTCCCGAGCAGCGGAAGTCTGAACGCCGCAACTGCCGTGATCGCCGCAGCAATGGCTTCCGCCCATCCGGTGGTGAGCGCAGTCGGCGCGATCACGGCCACCAGCACGGCCGGCGGAATGGCGTCGAACGCAGCCTTGGCGCGGCCCGTGAGCACAAGACGGTCGGCGACGAACAGACCTGCAATGCGGGTGAAATAGGTCACGGCCGCCATGGCGATGATGGCGAGCAGGGTCGTCGTGTCGAGGGTCATGAGCGCGTCTCCTCGGGAGCGGCCAGATAGGCGGCAGCAATGCCGGCGAGCGCACCCGAGGCCACATGCCAGGGCGCACCGATGAAGTAGTGGACGAGAGCCGCGACGCCCGCGCTGACGGCCACAGTCACCAGCGTCACGCGGCTGCGGCCGAAGCCGGCGACGAGGCCGATGAACAGGGCCGTGAAGGCGAAATCGGCGCCGATGCGCTCGGGATCGCCCAGGAACGAGCCGAGAATGGCGCCGATGGTCGAGGACAGGGTCCAGTTTGCCCAGAGCACGACCGCCATGGCCGCCCAATAAGTGCCCGTCACCGGGCGCTCCAGAGCGCGGCGCTCGGAGAGGGCCCAGGCCTCATCGGTGAGGAAGAAATAGGCCAGCAGGGTCTGGAACCGCGACATGCGGATCTTCGGCGTAAGCGACGCGCCCATCAGCACGTGCCGCACATTGATCAGCAGCGTCGCGAAGGCCAAGGCCGCGATGGGTGCCGGGCTGACCCAGGTTTCGATGGCGGCGAACTGCGCGCCGCCGGCAAAGACCAGGGCGGACATCAGTATGACTTCGAGAGGTGACATTCCCTTGGCAGCCGCAACCGCGCCGAAGAGAAGACCGATGGGAACGGCCGCAACGGCGACCGGCGCGATATCACGCAGGCCGGCTTTGATTTCGCGGCGATAATTGGTGGCGAAGGGACTCGATTGATCCATGACGATGCTCTTTTCCCGGCCTTATGCAGGACGGACGACGAGCCGTCTTGGATGAAAGTGCGGTTTTATGCGGCCCGGTAAGCCCCAGGCGTCACGCCCATCCGGGCCTTGAAGACCCGGTTGAGATGGCTCTGGTCGAAGAAGCCGCAGGCGGCGGCCACATCGCCGGGCGCCTCGCCCTGCGCCAACAGCCGCGTCGCGGCGCGGAAGCGCCGGTCGAGGAGATAGGCGTGCGGGGTCAGGCCGGTTTCCTTGGCAAAGGCGCGGATGAAGTGGCTGCGGGACAATCCTGCCAGATTCGCGAGATTGGCGAGATCCGCCTCCTCTCCGATATGGGCATCGAGATAGTCGCGGACCCGCAGGATGCTCTTCGAACCGTAGCGGACGGCCGGCAGGGCATCGAGATCGGCCCAGCGGGCGATCAGACGGCTCAGGAAATCGATCAACCGGGTGTCCTGCTCCATCTCGGAGGTCCAGCCGTCGTCCTGGCGAAGGCAGGCATGGAGCTTGACCTGGGCGTGGAAAAGCTCTGGATCCTTGATCACCGAATGTGGGAACCAGGGAGCGCGCGAGAGCGGCCGCCCGGCCACATCTTCGGCGATCTCCTGCATCAACTCGGACGAGGGATAGAAGGTTCGGTACTCGAACCCGCCACCATAGGGCTCCCCGTCATGGATCTCGTCAGGGCAGACGACCGCCACGGAACCCGCCGGCGCATAATGCTGCTCGCCGCGGTGGAAAAAGGTCTCGCAGCCCGCCAGGACCGCCGCGATGGCGTAGGTGTCGTGGCTGTGGCGGGCATAGGCATGACGGCGGAAGGTCGCGCGCAGGCAATCGAGATCGCGAAAGCGCGGCACTCGCCAGAAATGCGTCACGTCTCCCGCTCCGACCAGTTCAGGGTCGAGCGAGACCTCGGGGGTGATCACCGTCATGGCCGCCACCATGCCACATCATTGCGCACAAGTCTTGGACAGAAGTCTCACCCCCGCCCGACGAGGGCGAACCAGCCGTCCTCGTCCATGACCTGAAGTCCGAGCTCGGCTGCTTTGGCGAGCTTCGAGCCCGCGCCGGGCCCGGCCACCACGATATCCGTCTTCTTGGACACGGACCCCGCCACCTTGGCCCCAAGGCGCTCGGCCATGGCCTTGGCCTCCTCGCGGGTCATCTGCTCCAGCGAGCCGGTGAACACCACGGTCTTGCCCGCCACGGGCGAATTCGCGGCGGCGGGCGCCTCCATCGGCTCGACGGTCGCTTCGGCGAGAAGCGCATCGAGCAGCTCCTCGTTGTGCTTTTCCTTGAAGAATTCGACGACGGCTTCCGCCACTACCGGCCCAATGCCGCCGATGGCGGTGAGCTCCGCATGCGCTTCCGAAGTCTCATCCGCTGCCGCCTGCGCCGTTTCGCGCAAATGCTCGAAGGTGCCGAAATGGCGCGCGAGCAAACGCGCCGAAGTCTCGCCGATATGCGGGATGCCGAGCGCGAAGATGAAGCGGTTGAGCGCAATCGAGCGGCGCTCTTCGATGGCGGCGAAGAGATTCTTCGCGCTCGTCTCGCCCCAGCCTTCCCGGTTCTCCAGACGCTTGAGGCTCTTCGCATTGCGAGCCTGCAGCGTAAAAATATCCTGCGGCCGCTGGACGAGACCTTCGTCGTAGAATTCGTCGATGCGCTGTCCGCCTAAGCCTTCAATGTCGAAAGCATTGCGCGACACGAAATGCTTCAGTCGCTCGCGGGCCTGGGCCGCGCAGATGAGACCGCCGGTGCAGCGGCGCACCGCATCCTCCTTGCCGGTGCGCGGATTGACCTCGCGCACGGCGTGGCTGTGACAAATCGGGCATGTGGTCGGAAACTTGTACGGCTTCGCGTCATCGGGACGCTTCTCCAGCACCACGTCGAGCACCTTTGGAATCACGTCACCGGCTCGATTGATGATCACCGTATCGCCGATGCGGATGTCGATTCCGTTGCGGATCTTTTCGCCGTTGCCGCCGATGCCCTTGATGTAATCCTCGTTGTGCAGGGTCGCATTCGACACGACGACGCCGCCGACGGTGACGGGCTTCAACCGCGCGATGGGATTGAGCGATCCCGTGCGGCCCACATTGATCTCAATGTCTTCCAGCACCGTCACGGCTTTCTGCGCCGGGAACTTATGTGCTAGCGCCCAGCGCGGCGAGCGAGACACGAAGCCGAGACGCTGCTGCAGGCCCAACTCGTCGACCTTGTAGACGACGCCGTCGATGTCGTAGCCGAGATTGGCGCGGTCGGTCTCGATGGCATGATAATGCTCGAGCATCTCAGCGATGCTCGTGCAGCGACGCGTGAGCGGATTGACCTTGAGTCCGAAGCTCTTGAAGCACTCCATCATGCCATGTTGGGTCGTTGCCGGCATCTTGCTCACCTCGCCCCAGGCATAGGCGAAGAAGCGCAAGGGGCGCGACGCGGTGATCGACGAATCGAGCTGACGCAGGCTGCCCGCCGCCGCGTTGCGCGGATTGGCAAAGAGTGGTTTGCCGGCTGCTTCCTGCCGCGCATTGATCGCCGCGAAATCCTCGTGCGAGAGATAGACCTCGCCGCGCACTTCCAGGGTCTCGGGAATATCCTTGCCTCGCAGCCTGTGCGGAATGTCCCCCACCGTTCGGGCGTTGTTCGTCACGTCCTCGCCCACAGCACCGTCGCCGCGGGTGGCGGCGGAGACGAGCTTGCCGTCCTCGTAGCGCAGGCTGAGCGACAGGCCGTCGATCTTCGGCTCGGCCGTGAAGGCCAGCGGTGCATCGGCCTTCCACTGCAGGAAGCGACGGATGCGCTCCACGAACTCCTCCACCTCCTCGTCCGCGAAGGCATTGCCGAGCGAGAGCATCGGCACCCGGTGCCGGATCTTGCCGAATTTCTCCGACACCTTGGAGCCGACCTTCTCGGTCAGGCTCTCGGGCGATTTCAGCTCGGGGAACTGGTCCTCGACGGCCTCGTAGCGCTTGCGCAGGACATCGTAGTCCGCATCCGAGATGCTCGGCGCATCCTCTTCATAATAGAGCCGATCGTGCTCCTTGATTTCGGCGCCGAGCGCCTCGTGCTCGCGCTGCGCCTCATCGGGCGTCAGGTGGTCGACAGGCTTTTGAGAGATGTTGCTGCGTGGGGGCATGATCGAATCGTACATGTGGGTGTTTGAACCATAGCGCTCCGCGACAGAGTCTCCAGGGGTGAGGAAACACTTGCGCCCGCCATCCACCGTCATCCCGGACGGCGAAGCCGATCCGGGATCGTTGACAGGATGTGGCTTCTGAGCCTCGACGCAGTCATCCCCGCGCAGGCGGGGATCCAGAACCGCCGACGGTGCCGGACTGATTGAACGTCGTGGTTATGGATCCCGGGCTCCGCTGCGCAGCCCCGGGATGACCGCGCTGGACTGGTTTGCCCGATCCCGGATCTCCGCTGCGCTTCGTCCGGGATGACGTTCCTTCATCCGCCTCTCTGGCGTCATCCCCGTCCCCGGACTTGATCCGGGGATCAGTCCCGGGGATCCACGTCTGCTTCGGCTCTTGGATAAAGGCGTGGATGGCCGGATCAAGTCCGGCCATGACGGGTGTGGGTGGGGATGGGTCTATGTCAAAGAGCCAGCACCGTGGGGCCCGCAGCGTTGCGCTGCGAGCCTGACGGTCGATCGAGGGTGGCGCGACAGGCAGCCCGGCTCGATATGCGCTGGTGTGGGATGGAAGAGCCGGGAAGCCTCTTCGCGCACGGCTTCTTGAGGTGGACAGGAGAGGCCGGCTCAGTCAACCGCCGCAGGCGTTGACCGCCTGCTCGGCGACGGCCTTGGACCGATCCCGACCACCAACCCACATCCTGGGCCTCCCGTCGGATGAGGCTGCGTCACCTCAGCCACGGGACCGTGCCTGCTCCCACACTGCGACGCCTCGCGAGCGCGCCCCTCGCCAGGAGCAGATCTACGCAATGATATAGCCGAGGTTAGGATGATTGTCAAGAACAAAATGAGAACATAACATTGCTCTGCTCTGCCGATCCTCTCCTCGACGTCATGGCCGGCCTCGTGCCGGCCATCCACGTCTTCGGAACCGCAGCGTTGCAAAGACGTGGATCCCCGGGACAGACCCGGGGATGACGGTGGAGGGTTTGGCTCCGGTGTCATTCCCGGAAGGACGCGCAGCGAAGGGGAGCGAGAATCCACCTGCACGCTCGGCGCCAAGGATCCCCTTCCCTCGCTGCGCTCGCCGGAAATGATAGCGGGTCGCTCGTCTCTTCTCTCGCTTGGCAGAGAGGAGCGCGTTCAGCTCACACAGAAATCGCGGGTTTCGACCGCGAAAGGCCGTTCAACGCGCTGCGCAGATTGTCCGGCCCCAATCCCGACATGCCGGCCTCGATATCACCGTGAAGGTCGCGCCAGATCGGAATGGCTAAGGCCAGGACCTCCCTCCCCTTGTCGGTGAGGCGCAACAGACGGCTGCGGCGGTCATCCGGATCCTTGGCAATGGCGACCAAGCCGTCGCGCTCGAGCGGCTTCAGGGCTGCGGTCAGGGTGGTCCGGTCCATGGCCAGGAGCTTGGCCACCGGTGCGATGGGCGGTGGCGCCGGGCGGTTGAGGGCGTTCAGCAGTGAGAATTGCCCGGAGGTCAGGCCGACCGGCCGCAGAGCATCGTCGAACAGGCGCGAGAGCGCGCGGGCGGCGCGCTGGACATGCAGACACAGGCAGGTATCGCGTACCAGATGGGTTGTCTCGAAGGGAACGTCCCGGGGGTTTGACATGCGCCAATTATGTTGATATCAACTTATTTGTCAAGAAGAACAGACGCCAAAGCGTCACAAACTCAAGCTTTACTGCCCCAAAACCCAAGGGAGATACGCGATGAAGTATGTCGATGGCTTTGTGCTCGCCGTGCCGGCTGACAAGAAGGAAACCTACCGTAAGCACGCCGCCGAGGCTGCGCCCCTGTTCAAGGAATTCGGCGCCACCCGCATGGTCGAATGCTGGGGCGACGACGTGCCGGACGGCAAGATCACCGATTTCCGCCGCTCGGTGCAGGCCAAGGACGACGAGGTCGTGGTGTTCAGCTGGATCGAGTATCCGTCCAAGGAAGTGCGCGATTCCGCCAATGAGAAGATCATGACCGATCCGCGCATGAAGGCGATGGGCGAGCAGATGCCCTTCGACGGCAAGCGCATGATCTTCGGCGGCTTCATGCCGATCCTCGACGTCTAGAGCATCGGGCCCACTTTTGGGCCCGATGCTCCACCCTTTGAAGAGCGCATCGTTCGAAGCGGAAAACCGGGTCCACTTTTTCGCACGATGCGCTAGCCTCTCGCGAGCCAAGATCTGCCGAAGAAAACCCGGTCCACTTTTCAGCAAGGAGATGCACCATGGCCAACAGACATGGCGATTTCATCTGGTATGAGCTCCTGACCACCGACGCCGATGCAGCGGCCCGTTTCTATGAGACAGTTATTGGCTGGAAGGCCCGGGCTTTCGAAGGCTCCGACATCGGCTACAGGCTCTTCGCGATAGGGAGCACAGACATTGCCGGTTTCATGCCGATCCCGGCTGACGCCAAAGGCATGCGTCCGGGATGGCTGGGCTATGTCGGGGTCGACGACGTCGATTCCATCGCGGCCGAGATCGTCCAGGCCGGAGGCACGCAGCATATGCCGCCGACCGACATTCCCGGCGTCGGCCGCTTCGCGATGGTCGCGGATCCGCAAGGTGTCGTGTTCTACGTGATGCGCGGCACAATGGAAGGAACGAGCACGTCCTTCTCGCCGAACGAAACCGGGCATTGCCAGTGGAACGAGCTTTCCACCTCAGATCAGGCCGCGGCACTTGCCTTCTACAAATCCCGCTTCGGCTGGGAGAAGGGCGATGCGATGCCCATGGGCGAGATGGGTGACTACCAGTTCATCAACCATCACGGCCAGACGATCGGCGCTGTCATGCGACGCACGCCCGACGGACCGCCACCGGCGTGGAACTTCTACTTCGGCGTCAATGACATCGATGTGGCCGCGCGGGCCGTATCCGGCCATGGCGGCACGATCCATTACGGCCCTGCCGAAGTGCCGGGCAACATCTTCATCATCGTCGCCAGCGATCCGCAGGGAGCCATGTTCGGCCTCGTCGGTCCGCGCAACTGATTGCATGCAGGAGCGAGTTTCATGACCATCCACGTATCGGCCTTCCGCTGGGTGCCGCCGTTCGCGCAGGGCTATGTGCGCGACCTCCGCGTGCGCTGGGCCCTGGAAGAGGTCGGCCTGCCCTACGAGGCCAACCTGATCGATCCGAAGATCCAGGCTTCTGAGACCTATCGCGGGTGGCAGCCTTTCGGCCAGGTCCCTGCCTATCGCGACGACAAGGTCGAGATCTTCGAATCCGGCGCGATCGTTCTGCATCTCGCCGAACGGTCGGAGGCTCTCGCGCCAAGGGATGAGGCCGGGCGTGCCCGCGTGACCACCTGGGTGCTGGCAGCGCTGAACTCGGTCGAGCCATCTGTCATGGAACTGGCTGATATCGATATCTTCCACCAGGGAGAAGCCTGGACGAAGGAACGCCGCCCGCAGGTGGAGGCCATGATCTGCACGCGATTGGCCGACGTCAGCACATGGCTCGGGGGCAAAGACTATCTGGAAGGCCGCTTCACGGCCGGCGATCTCATGATGACAACGGTGCTCCGCAATCTTGGCGAATCCGGCCTTCTCGCGCGCTTCCCCGATCTCGACGCCTATGTCCGTCGGTGCACCGCACGACCGGCCTTCAGCCGTGCGTTGGAGGCGCAGTTGAAGGCCTTCAGGGACAATCCACCGGCGGCGTGAGTGTCGGCGCTGTCAGGCGGACTTTTGAACAAAGAGAACAGCACGATCTCCAGAGGAGCATTCCATGGCCGATAAACTTGTTCCCGCCGCAGAGCTGGCGCGCCGCTCGCCGGTGCGCTTTCCGAACGAAAGCGCAGAATACCGTGCCGCACGCACGGCTCTGCTGGCGGAAGAGATCGACTTGCGCCGCCATCTGGAACGCGTGGCGGCGCAGCGGCGCGCCCTGCCGCCCGGCGGCGAGGTGACAGGCGATTACCGTTTCGAAGGCGAGAACGGCCCGGCGAGCTTTGCCGACCTCTTCGGCAACAAGCAGTCGCTCGCCGTCTACAGCTACATGTTCGGCCCGCAGCGCGAGCGCCCCTGCCCCATGTGCACCAATCTTCTCGGTGCGCTCGAAGGCAACGCGGCCGATGTCCAGCAGCGCATGGCGCTCGCCGTCGTTGCCCGCTCTCCGATCGAGCGGCTGATTGCCTGGAAGAAGGAACGCGGCTGGAAGAACCTGCGGCTCTACACGGATCTCAACGGCAACTATTCCCGCGATTATCACGGCGTGCTGCCGGACGGGTCCGAGATCCCGAGCTTCAACGTCTTCACCCGCCGCGACGGAACCATCCGCCATTTCTGGAGCGGCGAGATGACCGGCGATTCCGCCGATCCCGGCCAGGACCCGCGCGGCGCTCCTGACCTGGCTCCACTCTGGAACGTTCTCGACATGACGCCGGAAGGGCGTGGCACGGATTGGTATCCGAAGCTGAATTACGGGATGTGAGTTTCTGGACGAAGGGGAAGTTCGATGCGGACGACGAGCCCGCATCGATCCGGTTTGTTTTGCAGCGAAATGCGGCCTCCCATCCGGGCCGCCAAGGCTTTGACGATTGAAAGCCCAAGGCCCGTTCCTTCCTGTTCATGATCGCCGCGAACAAAAGGGTCGCACACACGTTCGAGCAATTCGTTCGAGATCCCAGGGCCGGTATCGGCAATCTCGATCTGCTCCTGTTCTTTTGCCCGTCGGGCAGAGACGGTGATCTGACCACCAGGTGGCGTGTAGCGAATGGCATTGTCGAGGAGGTTGGAAAACATCGCGACGAGATCCTGCCGTTCGGCATGCACCACTCCGGTCGGTAACGCGATGGAATCAAGCCTGATGCTTTTGCTCTCTGCCAAGGGAGCGACGCCACGCATCGCTTCCTGCAGCGCGTCGGCAAGCTCAACCCGCTGTGGCGCCTCTATCGACACGGGGGTCTCCGCGCGGGCAAGCGTCAGAAGCTGATTCGTCAGAGTCGACATCCTCCGAAGCGCAAGATCCATATCATCCAGAATTTCTGTCGTCGCTTCGCCATTCGACGCGTGTCGCAGAGTACCGGCCTGAATTCGAAGAGCTGTCAGTGGCGTGCGCAGCTGATGCGCCGCGTTGGAGACAAAGCGCTGCTGCGATGCAAGCAATTCCGCGAGTCGCTCGAGCGCCTTGTTCATCGCCTGGATGAGGGGAGCGATTTCGCTAGGCACATCCGCTGTGGCCAGTTGCCGTGTGGAATCGGGCTTGCGAGCCATGAGTTGGCTGGTCAAGGCATCCACAGGCGTGAGGATCCGGCCCACGAGCCAGCGCACGAGAAGCGCCGATACGGGGATGAGGAATAGGACGATGATGATCGCTGGCAAGGCCGCCATCAGGGCAAGTTCCTGACGCACACTGGCCCTTTGAGAAACCTGAACGGTGCCGTCGTCCAAGACCCAGGTGTAGCTGCGCCACTGCCCGCTCGGTGCATCGAAATTCGCGAATCCGGTCGCCGCCTGACGCGGCAAATCGAATCCTGGAGGAAAAGATTTCAGCAGGCGTCCGTCGGCGTCCCAGCTTTGAACGACAATCATATCGTCCGGTTCGAGCGGTGGCGTCGGCATCTGTGCCAGATCGTCAACCGAACTGACCACATTGAAAGCGATCTCGCGCATCTGATTATCGAGGAAGTTGTCCGGATCCTGCTGAGCCGCAATGTAAGCTCCCAAACCACCGAACAATCCGAACAGAATCAAGAGAGCGGTGAACCAAACCGTCAGGCGCGCGCGGAGCGAGTTGCGATGCTTCATTTCATCACCATCCAGCCGACTCCGCGGACATTGCGGATGATATCATTGTCGAACTTCCGGCGGATGTAGTGGATCAGCACGTCCACCGCGTTGCTCTCAACCTCATCTCCCCAACCGTAGAGAGCATCCTCGAGCTGCTTGCGCGACAGGATGGCTCCGGGTCTTTTAAGCAGCGCTTGAAGGAGTGCAAACTCTCGCGCAGGGAGAAGCTGCGTGATTCCTTTATAGCTTGCCTCATGGGCTGCGAGATCGAGAACGATTTCAGAGGATCGGATTTGCGATGTCGAATGTCCCGCATGGCGCCTGACGACAGCCCGAATCCGGGCTGCGAGTTCATCGAAATCGAACGGCTTCACGATGAAGTCGTCCGCTCCCAGATCCAGGCCCGCGACGCGGATTTCGACATCATCGCGCGCCGTGATGATCAGCACCGGCGTCCCATCCTTGCTGCGCCGCATTTCCTTCAGCACATCGAGACCGGATGTACCCGGAAGACCGAGATCGAGCAGGACCGCCGAGTAGCAGTTCGCGCTCAAGGCAGTGAGCGCGTCGTCCCCTGAGCGGATCCAGTCGATTGCGGCGCCGGAGCCCTCGAAGGCTCGCGTCAGGCTGCGTCCGATCAACGGATCATCTTCGACCAGCAAAACCCGCATGATGGTTGCTCACGATGCAAGGTGAGTTCAATCCAAATCCGGCGGAAATTCAACGATGCAATTTGCCGCCTGAAGCGGTCGTCCTTCGCCCTCATTCTCTCCTAAGTCGCACGTCCTAAGGTTTCTATCCGGTACCCCCGAGGTGCTGTCATTGAATGGAGAGATCCCATGAAAAAGCTTCTCATCGCCGCTTCGACCCTGGCTTTTCTCGCAGCGGCTCCGCTGACCGCACAGGCGGCAACATCAGGAGCTTCGGCGATGCCGTCACAAAACTCCAAGCACGCCACCGTCCGGCATCATACAGCCGCGAAGAAGGGTCACATCAACGAGGCGAAGAAGAACGTTTCATGTCCTGCCGGGTCGACGAACGCGGCCTGCCACCCGTCATCGACAGGTGCCATCCGCTAGAGCATCGGCCCCAAAAGTGGACCTAATCCGGTGCTCCACTCTTTGAAGAGCGCATCGGCCCCGAGAACAAGCTCACTTTGAGATCGAGCCGATGCTCATCTTAAATGGATATCGTGCGAAAAGCCGGATCCACCTTTCGCACGATATGTCCGCCACCGGGTGGGCAACTCGGCAATGAAGAAGGTAGAGGTTAGTGCGCGGCGGCTTCCAGCAGCCGCGCCGCAGCCGCGCGGGCTTCTTCGGTGATCGTCGCACCCGCAAGCATGCGGGCGATTTCTTCGCGACGGGGGGTCGCTTCAAGCGGAATGACCCGCGTCGCGACCCGGTCCTCTTTTCCGCGCACGCCTTCCTTGGCGATGAGGAAATGGCTGCCGGCCTTGGCGGCGACCTGGGGCGCGTGGGTGACGGCCATGACCTGAACCTTCCCCGCCAGGCGCGCGAGGCGCTGGCCGATGGCGTCCGCCACCGCGCCGCCAACGCCGGTGTCGATTTCGTCGAAGACCAGGGTTGGGGCCGAGCCCTTGTCCGCCAGCACGACCTTCAGGGCCAGCATGAAGCGGGAGAGCTCGCCGCCCGAAGCCACCCTCATGAGAGGACCCGGGCGGGTGCCCGGATTGGTCTGGGCCCAGAACTCGACCCGTTCGAACCCGCTCGGATCGCGGCTGGTCTCGTCGATCTGGATATCCGTGATGAACCGTGCCCGCTCCAGCTTGAGGGGCGGCAGCTCGGTCTGGACGGCGGCATCGAGGGCCTGGGCGGCCTTCTTGCGGCCTGCGGAGAGCGCCTTGGCGGCCTTCACATAGGCCTCGTCGGCTTCCTTCAGGGCCTTCTCCAGAGTTCCCAGCTGCTCCTCACCCGCATCGATGGCAGCGACATCCTCCTCGAAGCGCTGGCGCAGGGCGGCGAGCTCGTCGGCGGGAACGTCGTACTTGCGGGCGGCGGCGCGGAGGGCGAAGAGGCGCTCCTCCGTCTGTTCCAGCTCGCGCGGGTCATATTCGGTGGCGCGGATCGCCTCTTCGAGGGCCGCCCTCGCCTCGTCGATGGCGACGAGCGCCGCATCCAAGGCCTTCACGCTGGGCTCCACGAGAGCCGGCGCCTGGGCGCCGCGGCGCTCCAGCTTGCGCACGGCGGCCGAGAGCTCGTTGACCGGGGACGTGTTGCCGGCGACGACCTCATAGGCCTCGTTGAGGTCCTGGGCCACCTTTTCCGATTGCATCATGATCACGCGGCGCTCGGCGAGGGCTTCCTCCTCGCCCGCCTGCGGGTTGAGCGTCGTCAACTCCTCGACCGCATGGCGCAGGAAATCGGCTTCCTTGCGCGCCTTGTCGATGCGGCTGCGGTGCTCATGCAGGGCATGCCGCGCCTCGCGGACACGGCGCGAAGCCTCACCCACGGCCTGAATTTCACCCGATAGGCCCCCGAAGGCATCGAGGATGGTGCGGTGCGTCGCAGGATCGACCAGGGCGCGGTCGTCGTGCTGGCCGTGGATCTCGACCAGGGTCGCGCCGATGGCCTTGAGCACCTGCACGCTGACAGGCTGATCATTGACGAAGGCGCGGGTGCGCCCATCGGCCACCTGCACGCGGCGCAGGATCAGGTCGCCGTCGACATCGATATCGGCCTCCGTGGCGATGCGACGGGCCGGATGGTCGAGGGGACAGTCGAAGACGGCCGTGACCTGGCCTTGGTTCTCGCCATGGCGCACGAGGCTGCCGTCGCCGCGGCCGCCGAGGGCCAGAGCGAAGGCATCGAGCAGGATGGATTTGCCAGCACCGGTCTCACCCGTGAGGACGCTCAGCCCCTCATGGAAGTGAAGCTCAAGCCTGTCGATGAGGACGATATCGCGGATCGCCAGCTGGATCAGCATGGAAGGTGAGCTTAACCCGTGCGCTGACCGACCTGGGGAACGCCGCGGAAAGCCTTGCTGATCCAGGACTGGGAATCCTCGCGCGGCTCGACGCCGCCCTTGGTCAGCAGAGCATGAGCGTCCTTGTACCAGGGACTGTCAGGGAAGTTGTGACCGAGAACGGCAGCAGCCGTCTGCGCCTCGTTGACGATGCCCATGGCCATATAGGCCTCGGTGAGACGCTCGAGAGCCTCTTCCACGTGGCGGGTCGTCTGATAGCGCGAAACGACATTGCGGAAGCGGTTGATGGCGCCCGCGTAGTTGCGCTTCTGCAGGTAGAAGCGGCCGACCTCGAGCTCCTTGCCGGCGAGCTGGTCGCTGGCGACCTGGAGCTTCTTGCGGGCATCCGCGACGTATTCGGAAGTCGGATAGCGCTGGATCAGCTCCTGCAGCGTCAGGATGGCACGCTCGGACTTCTCCTGATCGCGGGTGATGTCCGGAATCTGGTCGTAATAGGACGACGCCATCAGGTAATAGGCGTAGGCCGCATCGGACGTGTTCGGGTAGCTCTGGAGATAGCGGCGGGATGCCGTGATCGATTCCTCATAGAAGCCGCCCTCGTAATTGGCGTAGGCCTCCATGATCAGCCCCTTACGGGACCATTCGGAATACGGGTACTGTTTATCGAGGCTGGCGAATTTCTTCACCGCACCGTCGAAATCGCCTTTCTGCACCCGGGCGAGACCGTCGTTATAGATCTCCTCTGCGGGGGCACCCGTCACGATCTCGGGCTTGTAGGTTTCGCTCTTGTCGAACGGGTTCAGCGACGAAAGGGATTCGCAGCCCGCGAGCCCCAAGGCGCAGACGCCAAGGATTAGAGCGCGGGCGGACGCGCCTTTCATACCTGCATAAGCCTTCGCGAACGACATGCCTCGCGGTCCTCCAAAAACCGTGCCCGATGTTTTAACGATGCACCAGGGTTCTTTAGCCCAAGCATAGGGGCAGAGCCAAGCCCATACGTTAGGGTTTTATCCAACAGGAATTAAGAAAGCCTGCATGACATCATGCGGCCAATGGGCGCTCGGGCTTCGCCGCGGGGTGAGTGCCGCCCGAAAGCGACCTCAGTGCATCTCGGGGGCGAGAACCGAAGCCGCCACGTTGCCGATATCGGCATAGCCCGTCTCGCGGCGCGGAATGGCGTCCACGATGGCGTAGTTGGAACGGTTCGAGAACAGAGCCTCGAGCACCGAGAAGTTCATGCGGTGGCCGCCGCAATAGGACCGGTAGGTGCCGAGCAGCGGCAGACCGGCGAGGGACAGGTCGCCGACCGCATCGAGCAGCTTGTGACGGACGAACTCGTCCGCATAGCGCAGGCCCTCGGGGTTCATGATGCCGTCGTCGCCGATGGCGACCGTGTTCTCGAGGGAGGCACCGAGGGCGAAGCCGGCGCTCCAGAGCTTCTCCACATCGCGCATGAAGCCGAAGGTGCGGGCGCGGGAGATCTCACGACGGAAGACGGAGGGAGAAAGGTCGACGACCTTGCGCTGGCGACCGATCACCGGAGTCGGAAAATCGATCTCCACGTCCAGGCGGAAGGCGCGGTCATTGGGAAGAAGCTCGGCAAACGCCTTACCCTGCGTGACACGGACCGGCTTGAGAACCTTCAGATAACGGCGGGTGGCGCCCTGAATTGCGATGCCGACCTGGTCGATGGCATCGATGTAGGGGGCGGAGCTGCCGTCTAGGATCGGAACCTCCGGCCCGTCGATCTCGACGAGCACGTTGTCGATGCCGAGGCCGGCAAGCGCCGCCATGAGGTGTTCGATGGTGGCGACCGCGCCCGTATCGCGGTCGCCAATCACCGTGCAAAGCTCGGTGGCGGTCACCGCCAGATGCCGAGCGTCGATCAGTCGGTCCAGGCCGCCCGGCAAGCCGGTGCGGAGGAAAGCAATACCATGATTCACTTCAGCCGGATGAAGGATCATCTTCACTTCATCCCCGGAATGAACTCCGGTTCCAACGAGGGTCACGGCAGCGCGAAGCGTGGTTTGCTGGCTTTGCTTCATTATTCCTGAACCTCAACTACCCTTGTCGCCAAACTGAGCCTATTTCGCCGGGGAAGGTGCAGTTGCTGCGTTGTGACTTCCGACCGGCAGGCTTCTCATTAGCGCTGCCCCTTTAACGTGGAGGCACCTTAGTCCTGCTGTCAGGCTAGGCCAAATCACGCTTTCTTACTTTGTGTTACAATTTGGATAACTCGCAAGCCATTGATATTAATGATTTTTTAACGAAGAAGGCCCCCAGCCGTATCGGGCTGGGGGCCTTTTGTAACATCTATGACCAGGCGTCAGGCCAAGCTTAGTTGGCTTGGCGACGCAGGAAGGCGGGAATCTCCAGCTGATCGTCTTCCGACTGAGCCCGGGGAGCCGGGGCCATCGGGGCCTGTTGAGGACGCTGGGCCTGGGGCGGCATGGGCCGGCGGGCATACTCGGCATGGACCGAAGACATGGCCTGACGCGGCGCTTCCTGACGTGGCTCGGCCGGAGCGTGCTGGGGCTCCTCGCGGCGGCCGAAGCCGATGGTCGCAAGGCGCTGGATCAGCGAAGGCTTATGCTCATGAGCGGTCTCCTCGCCACGGCTGGCACGGATCTGATTCTGCGCCGGCATCGGCAGCTCGTCGATTCGCGGCATCCGGGCCGGACGCATGGCGCGCTCCGCCTGCGGCGGGATGAAAGCGCCCTGCTCCACCGGCTCTTCATAGATCGGCGCTTGCGGAGCCGGAGCCTCGTAGGCCACCGCCTGGCGGGGCTGAGCCGGCGTGAGAACCACGTCGTCGCGAATCATGGGCTGCGGAGCGGACTCGACCGGCTGAGCCGCCGCGACAGGAGCCGCAACGGGGGCCGGAGCCAGAACGGGCGTGCCCTGGGTCAGGATCGGAGCCGCCTTCACCGGTTCAGGCTGGGCGGCGGAACGAAAAGTTGGCGTCACCTGGGTGGTCGTGGCGCGGGCCCGGGCCTCGGCGCGCAGGCGCTCGGCCACTTCGGAGATGCGCTGCTCGGTCGCCGTCAGATCGCCGCCGTTCTCCAGCATGGCATGGTCGATTCCTGTCGCCACGACGGAGACGCGGATGATGCCTTCCAGGCTCTCGTCGAAGGTCGCGCCGAGGATGATGTTGGCATCCTGGTCCACTTCCTCGCGGATGCGGGTGGCTGCTTCGTCGAGCTCGTAGAGGGTGAGATCGTTGCCGCCGGTGATCGAGATGAGCAGACCACGCGCACCCTTCATCGACACGTCGTCGAGGAGCGGGTTCGCGATGGCCGCTTCAGCCGCGCGGATGGCGCGCTTCTCGCCGGACGCTTCGCCCGTACCCATCATGGCCTTGCCCATGCCGCGCATGACAGAGCGCACGTCGGCGAAGTCGAGGTTGATGAGGCCTTCCTTCACCATCAGGTCGGTGATGCAGGCAACGCCGGAGTAGAGCACCTGGTCGGCCATCGCGAAGGCGTCCGCGAAGGTCGTCTTCTCCGTGGCGACACGGAACAGATTCTGGTTCGGGATCACAATGAGCGTGTCCACCGCCTGCTGCAGCTCGTTGATGCCGGCTTCCGCCAGACGCATGCGGCGCACGCCTTCGAACTGGAACGGCTTGGTGACGACGCCGACGGTCAGTATACCGAGTTCGCGGGCCGCACGGGCCACGACAGGGGCTGCGCCCGTGCCGGTGCCGCCGCCCATGCCGGCGGTGATGAACACCATGTGCGAGCCTGCGAGCTGATCGCGGATCTCGTCGATCACCTCTTCAGCCGCCGCGCGGCCGACTTCCGGCTGCGAGCCGGCGCCGAGGCCTTCGGTGACCTGAATGCCCATCTGGACCACGCGCTGAGCCTTTGAGGAGGCCAGTGCCTGAGCGTCGGTGTTCGAGACCACGAACTCGACGCCTTCGAGACCGGATTCAATCATGTTGTTCACGGCATTGCCGCCGGCACCGCCGACGCCGAAAACCGTGATGTGCGGCCTGAGTTCCCGGATGTCCGGAGCTTGCTGATTGATAGCCATGACCTGTGCCTCTTCTGGCCTTTATACTGATGAGCGTTTGGCGGACGCTGACCCTTGTTGACTTGAACTCATCACGATGGCCCGCCGCGCCAACGCGTTACTCGTCTTAAAAACTCTCGCGAATCCACCGGCCCATTCGCGAGAAATAGCCGTCGGTTCCCGTACTCTGAAACAAGCCGCTGGAGCGCGGCTCGAAATACTCGATATGTGCCACCTGCGGATAAACCAGGAGGCCGACCACTGCCGAAAAGGCAGGGCCCTTTGCCGCTTCAGGCAGACCCTTGATGCCGAGCGGACGCCCGACACGAACCTGGCCCTGCAAGATGCGGCGCGCCGTTTCCGGCAGCCCGACGAGCTGGCTTGCGCCGCCCGTCAGCACAACCCGTCGTCCGGCCTGGGCCGCAAAGCCCGCGCCCTTCAACCGGTCACGCACGAGTTCGAGAACTTCCTCGACCCGCGGCTTGATGATGCGAACGAGGTGCGATTTCGGCAGATGATTCGGAACGTCACGTTCGTCCTCATCGACCTGCGGCACCGCGATCATATCCCGGTCATCCGCGCTCGAAGTGATGGCGGAACCGTAGAGAGTCTTGAGCCGCTCGGCTGCGGACACGCGGGTCGTGAGACCGCGCGCGATGTCCATGGTCACGTGATGACCGCCGACAGCGATGGCATCGGAATGCACCAGATGGCCGTTGGAGAAGATGCCGACGCTCGTGGTGCCACCGCCCATGTCGACCACCGCGCAGCCCATATCGGCCTCGTCGTCAACGAGAGCCGAGAGACCTGCCGCATAGGGCGTGGCGATCACGGCCTCGACGCCGAGATGGCAGCGCTCGACCGCGAGCATGAGATTGCGTGCGGCCGCCGCCTCGGAGGTGACCACGTGCAGGTCCGCGCCGAGACGCTCGCCGATCATGCCGGCGGGATCGACGATGTGGTTCTGCTGATCGAGCGAGAATCCGGTCGGCAGCGCGTGAAGAACGGTCCTTCCACGACGCAGGTCGTAGCTCGATGCGGCATCGAGCACACGATGAATGTCGCCGGAGCTGACCGCACCGCGCACGGGGATATGCGCTTCGAAATGCTCCGACGCGAGACGCCCGCCGGTAAGATTGACGATCACCGACTGGATCTCGACCTTCGCCATGCGCTCGGCAGCGTGAACCGCCTGACGGATCGCGCTTTCGGCGGCTTCGAGATCGACGACCACGCCGCCCTTCAGGCCCATGGAGCGCTGATGACCGATGCCGAGAATGCGCGCCACGTGGGTGCGGCTGCGCAGCGACTCGACCTCGTCGGCCGGCTTCAATTCCGCCACGACGCAGACGACCTTGCTCGTGCCCACATCCAGGACCGAGAGGATGGCGCTCTTGCGCGCGGACAGCGGCTTCAAGCGAGGCGTCAAACCGTGACCCGAGAGACTCATGTATCGACCCCCTTGCCGCGCATTGGTTTTTTCTTGAGTGCCTCGGCGCGGGCCAGGGCTGCCTCTTCCGTCAAGCGGACGACGACACGATCCGCCATGCGCAGATCGACCGCCAACACGTCCTTTTCCAGAATCTTCTGCTCGTGTTCGAGCTTCACGAGTCGGGCCAGCGCATCGGCGGCCCCGAGCTCCGGCAGGCGCACGTCCATGCCGTTATCCATCTTGAGCGTCCAGCGCCGTCCGGCGACGAGCGTGCCGGCTCGAATGCGGCTCTTGAGCGGGCCTGCGGCTTCGAGCAGCGCGAGATAATCCTTGCTGCGGGTGTTGGCGCCCTCGCCCACGACGAAAGGCAGATCGAGGTAGCGCTCGTCCTGCATCAGGTCGATCACCGTACCGTCGGCGGCGATGACGAAGAGCTCGCCGTTATGCTGCCAGATGCCGTGCGCCTCGCGCTCGGTGAGCGTGATGACGAGTTCGTTCGGATAAAGCTTGCGCACGGTCGCCGACTTGACCATCGGCACGCGTTCCAGGCGTTCGCGCAGATCGCTCACGTCGAGGAAGGCCAGCGACAGCTTGGAATTGATGCCCGCTGCTGCGAGAACCTCGCTCTCGGTCATCTGCGAGATGCCGGAGATCGTCACCTGCTCGAGGCCGAGGCCGACCACACGGGCCAGGGCATGATGCGGCTCGCCGTGCTCATGGATGAAGCCATCGATATGACCACCCTGCCAGAGACCGAATCCGACCACAGCACCGAAGAAGCCGAGAGCTAAGCCCGTTCCGAGAAAGCGGGGAAGACGCCGCTCGAGCGGGACGCTCGCCGAGCGCCGGCGCACGCTGCGCGAGGAGCCGAAGATCTTTTTGATTCGCGAGGGCTTCTTGAAGTGGGAGGCACCTGCCGCCCTGCCTCCGGAGGCAGAACGCGCAACGGCGAATCCGGCCGGGTAGGCCGTCATCGGTTGCAGGTAGCGTCCTCCACCATCCATTGCACAAGCTCGCCAAATGAATAGCCCGCATGGGCTGCCAGTTCTGGCACCAAGCTCGTCTCGGTCATGCCGGGTTGCGTGTTGACCTCCAGAACGACGAGTTCCCCGGTTCCTTCAGGAGTGTCGTCGTACCGCAAGTCGGCGCGGCTGATTCCCCGACAGCCGAGCGCTTGATGCGCCGTTAACGCCAACTCTTGGACCTTTTGGTAAATATTCGGTTTAATTTCTGCCGGGAGGACGTGAATGGAGCCCCCCTTCACATATTTCGCATCGTAATCGTAGAAGACCCCGGTGGCGGGTTGGATATCGATGACCCCAAGGGCCCTGTCACCCATGACCGCGCAGGTGAGTTCCCGGCCCGCAACATATGATTCCGCAAGGACTTGCTCGCCGAAGGCCCAGTCCTCACGGGTCAGTTCCTGGGGCGGATGGGAGCGGTCCTCGCGGACGATGATGACGCCGACGGACGAGCCTTCGTTGACCGGCTTGATCACGTAGGGCGCCGGCAGGACGTGGCTTTTCGCCGCCTCCAAACGGTTAACGACCATGCCCCGGGGAACCGGCACACCGGCCGCGGCCATAACCATTTTGGCCTTGTCCTTCTGCATGGCGAGCGCCGAGGCGAGAATGCCGGAATGGGTGTAGGGAATCCTTAAGATTTCGAGCAGACCCTGGATGGTTCCGTCCTCGCCCACACGGCCGTGGAGCGCGTTGAACACCACATCCGGCGCTACGGCCTGAAGCACGGTGGCGATGTCGGGCTGCACGTCGATGGGGGTGACCTTGTAGCCCAGCTCTTCGAGAGCCTTGCAGCAGGCCCGGCCCGACGCCAGGCTCACCTCGCGCTCCGCCGACCAGCCGCCATAGAGGATGGCAACATGCTTCGCCATGGGTCTCTCCCGTCATGCGCCCCGGCAAGCCGGGATGATTGATTAAGTGATTCGGATCAGGCCTTCGCCAGTCCGACCCGCTTGATTTCCCATTCGAGCTCCACGCCCGACGCCTCGCGGACGCGGCGGCGTACCTCCTCGCCCAAGCCTTCGATATCGGCCGCGGAGGCGGAGCCATGGTTGATCAGGAAGTTGCAATGCATCTCGGAGACCTGAGCATCGCCGATGCGAAGCCCGCGGCAGCCCGCAGCGTCGACCAGCTCCCACGCCTTCCTGCCCGGCGGATTCTTGAAGGTGGAGCCGCCCGTGCGGGTGTTGACCGGCTGCGTCGAGGAACGCGCCTCGGTGATCGCGTTCATCTCGGCGAGGATCTCGTCCGGATTGCCGGATCGGCCCTCGAAGAGAGCTTCCGTGAAGATCACATCGTCCGGCACGCTCGAATGGCGATAGGTGAAGCCCATCTGCGCATTGGTAAAGCTCACCGCCTCACCGGTCCGCGTGACGCCCTTCGCCTCGACGAGCACGTCCTTCGTCTCGCCGCCATAGGCGCCGCCATTCATGCGCAGCGCCCCGCCGATGGCACCGGGAATGCCGCGCAGGAACGAGAGACCAGCGATGCCAGCCTCAGCCGCCGCGCGCGCCACCTTCACGTCGGGCGCGCCGGCGCCGGCACGCACGCGATGCCCCGGCTCAACCGACACATCGGCAAAGCCTTTGCCCAGACGGATGATCACACCTTCCCATCCACCGTCGCGAATGAGAAGATTGGAGCCGAGGCCCACGACGAGAACCGGCACGCTGCGATCGAGGTGCTGCAAAAAGTATGCGAGATCGTCCGCATCGACCGGTGTGAACAGCACCTGCGCCGGACCGCCTGTGCGGAACCACGACAGCGGCGCCGTCGGCGCATTCGCCTCCAGCTTACCGCGCAGTTCGGGCATGCTGGCTTTCAGGTCGGGAACGATATCGGCAAACATCAGGCAGCCTTCTCACCCAGATGCTCGAGCTCGCCCGGCAGCGCATAGGCCCATTGGGTGATGTTGCCGGCCCCGAGACAGATCACGTAGTCACCCGGCTGTGCGATGCCCCTCACGAGGCCTGCGAGGTCCTCCGACTTTTCGAGCGCCATCACGTTGCGATGGCCGCGCGCCTTCAGGCCCGACACGAGGCCGTCGCGGTCGGCGCCCGGAATCGGCTGCTCGCCCGCCGCATAAACGGGAGCGACGATGACCGCATCCGCATCGTTGAAGCAGGTGCAGAACTGGTCGAACAGGGACGACAGGCGCGAGTAGCGGTGCGGCTGCACCACGGCGATGACCTGTCCGTCCGTCGCGGCGCGTGCAGCTTTCAGCACCGCTGCGATCTCGATGGGATGGTGGCCGTAATCGTCGAACACGGTGATGCCGTTCCAGTCGCCGGTGCGGGTGAAGCGGCGCTTCACGCCGCCGAAGCCGGCAAGTGCCTTGCGGATCGCATCGGGTGAGACGCCGAGCTCGTGCGCGACGGCAATCGCAGCGGTTGCGTTGAGCGCGTTATGGGCGCCCGGCATCGGCAGCACGAGGTCTTCCAGCTCGAGACGGAAACCGGGGCGGCGGTCGCGGATCATGACACGGAACTTGGTCTGTCCGCCGCGCGGATCGACATCCATGATGCGCACGTCGGCCTGCGGGTTCTCGCCATAAGTGATGATGCGCCGGTCCTCGATGCGACCCACGAGATCCTGCACGGTCGGATGGTCGATGCACATCACCGCGAAACCGTAGAACGGGATCGAGTTGATGAAGGAATGGAACGCGTCCTTGATCGCGTCGTACGTGCCGAAATGGTCGAGATGCTCGGCATCGATGTTGGTGACGATGGCGACGTCCGCCGGCAGCTTCAGGAAGGTGCCGTCGGATTCGTCCGCCTCGACCACCATCCACTGGCCGTCGCCCATGCGGGCATTGGTGCCGTAGGCATTGATGATGCCGCCGTTGATGACAGTCGGATCGAGCCCGCCTGCATCGAGCAGAGTCGCAACCAACGAGGTCGTGGTGGTCTTGCCGTGGGTGCCGGCCACCGCGACACAGGACTTGAAGCGCATGAGTTCGGCCAGCATCTCGGCGCGGCGCACGACGGGCAGGCGCTTCTCGCGGGCGACGATCAGCTCCGGGTTGTCGCGCTTGATCGCGGTCGAGACCACGACGATTTCCGCATCGTCCACATTCTCGGCCTTGTGGCCGATAAAGGTCTTGATGCCCTTATCGTTGAGGCGCCTGACGTTGTAATTGTCGGCAGCGTCCGAGCCCTGCACCGTGTAGCCCAGATTGTGCATGACCTCGGCGATGCCCGACATGCCGATGCCGCCGATGCCGATGAAGTGAATGGGACCAAGCTTCGGCGGCAGTTTCATGGTTTTTTTCCGTTATTGTTCGAAGGAATGAGGGTAAGAACGGCTTGCGCCAGACGCTCCGCCGCATCCGTAATCCTGGCGCTATGTGCAGCGGCGGCGGCTTTGGTCAAGCGGTCAGGCTCTTGAAAAAAGAGCTGAATTTCGTTTGCCAAGCGCTCAGGGGTGAAGTCCGATTGCGGACAAACGATGGCAGCGCCCAGATCTCCAAGGGTTTTGGCGTTGGCCGCCTGGTCCTGATCGAGGGAGCCCGGCAGGGGCACAAGGATCGAGGGGCGGCCGATCACCGCCAGTTCCGCCACCGTCGAGGCGCCCGACCGCGAGACCACGAGATGGGCCTGGGCCAGCCTTTGCGGCAGGTCCTTGAAGAAGGGCTCTGCCTCGAATTCCACATTGAGATTCCGGTAATGCTCGCGCACCCGATCCAGATCCTCGCCCCTTGCCTGCTGAGTGACGACGAGGCGTGCGCGCAGATCCGGTGGAAGCATTTCGATTGCGGACGGCACCACATCGCTCATCACCCGCGCGCCCTGGCTGCCGCCGACCACGAGGAGATGAAGCTTTCCGTTCGGCGTCAGGCTCGCATAGGGATGCTTCGCCGCCTCCAGAACCGCGGGACGGATCGGGTTGCCCGTGTGGACGAGTTTGCCCGGCACATTCGCGGGAACGCCCTTGATGTCGGCGAAGCCCGTGGCGATCACGCTGGCGCGGCGGGCGAGCAGGCGGTTGGCGCGGCCCATTACGCCGTTCGCCTCGTGGATCACTGTCGGCACCTTGAGGAAGGATGCGGCCAGAACCGGCGGCACGGTGGGATAGCCGCCGAAGCCGACGACGACATCGGGCTTCATCTGCCGAATGAGAGAAGCCGATTTCAATGTTCCCCGCCCCAGCAACAGCGCGGCCTTCGCTATCTGCGGCAGCGAGCGGCCGGAGGGCGTCGCGGAAGAGACCTCAACGATCTCGTCGGCCGGGAACGAGCCGGCATAGGCATTGGCGCGCTTGTCGGTGGCGAGCGCCACCTTGGCGCCGGAGGCCTTCAACGCATTCGCCAGCGCTTCGGCCGGAAACAGATGACCGCCAGTGCCGCCGGCGGTCAGGAGGATGAGAGGAGCGCTCATCAATGCGCCCTGTCCTGGCCGTAATGGTCCATCATCTCGGCGCGCGGACGCCGCCGTGTGAGCGCGATGAGGAAGCCCATGCCGAGCGCGAGCGACAGAAGCGACGAGCCGCCATAGGAGATGAAGGGTAGCGTCATGCCCTTGGCCGGCATGAGATGCACGTTCACCATCATGTTGATGCAGGCCTGCAGGCCGAACATGAAGATGAGGCCTGTGGCCGCGAGGCGGCAGAACGTATCCTCGCTGCGCCGCGCGAGCGTCAGGCCGCGCAGCACGATGAAGGCGAAGACCACCAGGAGCGCGATGCACACGACGATGCCGAATTCCTCGGCCGTCACGGCGAAGATGAAGTCCGTATGCGCATCGGGCAGGATGCGTTTGACCGTGCCCTCGCCCGGCCCGCGCCCGAGCCAGCCGCCACGTGAGAAGGATTCCATCGCCGTGTCGACCTGGAAGGTATCGCCGGATTCCTTGTCGAGGAAGCGCTCGATGCGGGCACGCACGTGCGGCAGGAATTCATAGGCCGCCACAATGCCGACAAGCCCGGCGCTGCCGAGGCCCATCACCCAGAACCAGTGCAGGCCCGCGATGAAGAACAGGCCGCACCACACGATGGTGACGAGCATGGTCTGGCCGAAATCGGGCTGGAGGATGAGCGGGATGATGGTGGCGGGCAGAAGCAGGAAAGCCAGCAGGGTGCCCGGTACGTCCTTGCGCCGCGCGCCTTCCGAGAAGGCCCAGGCGGAGAGCACGACGAAAGCGGGCTTCACGAACTCCGACGGCTGCAGGCCGAGCGGGCCGATCATGATCCAGCGATGCGCACCCTTGATCTCGGGACCGTATTGGAACGCCAGCAGGATCAGCACCATGCCGACCGCATAGACCAGCAGCGCCAGACGCCGGATGTGGCGAAGCGACAGGAACGAGACTGGGATCATGATCGCGAGCGCCGGGATGAGGAACATCACCTGCCGGTTCACGAAGTGGAAGGTGGAGAGGCCGAGCCGCTCTGCGACAGGCGGGCCGCCCGCCATGAGGAAGACAAGGCCCGCCAGCATGAGGATGGCGAGACCTGCGAGGAGCAGACGATCGACAGTCCACCACCAATCGCCGAAGGCCGAGCGTTCCGCACGTGACACCATGTCTAAGCCCCCTTGGCTTCGATGCCGGGTAACGCCCGGACCAGATCGCGGAAATGATTTCCGCGCACTTCGTAATTCGGAAATTGATCGTAGGACGCACAGGCCGGCGACAGCAGCACAACGGCGGAGCTACCGAGCGCCTGGGCATCCGCTGCCGCCTGTGCCACAGCCTTATCGAGAGTGCCGCTCTGGACATGGGGAACGGCGCTGCCGAGCGTCTCGGCAAACTCATCCGAGGCCGCGCCGATGAGATAGGCCCTGCGGATCTTCGGGAAATAGGATGTCAGCGGCTCGATGCCGCCTTCCTTCGCCTTGCCGCCGAGGATCCAGAAAATGTCGTCGAGGGACTTCAATGCCTTCTCGGTGGAATCCGCGTTGGTGGCCTTCGAGTCGTTGATGAAAAGGGTCGATCCGATGCGGCCGACCTCCTCCATGCGATGCGGCAGGCCAGGGAAGGTCTGCAGGCCGGAGCGGATCTGCTCCGGAGAAACATTCAACGCCAAAGCGACCGCGACTGCCGCGGCGGCGTTCTGCGCATTGTGTGCACCGCGCAAAGAACCGATGCCCGACAGATTGGCGATGGGAGCAGCGTCGGAATCCGTCACGCCGACAAGCGTTTCACCGTCCGCAAAGACGCCCTTCCCGCTTAACGGCTCGACCGAGATGCGGGCGACATTCACACCCTTCGCCGCACAGGCATCGGCAATCGCACGACTCATCGGGTCGTCGACGCCGATGACGGCGAGGCCCGCCCTCGCGACCAGTCGCTCCTTGATGGCCGCGTAGAGGTCCATCGTCCCGTGCCGGTCGATGTGATCCGGCGACAGGTTGAGATGAACACCAATCGTCGGCGCGAGCGACGGCGCGAGGTCGATCTGGAACGAGGAGCACTCGACCACGTGGATGCGGCTGTCCGACGGCGGCTCGAGCGACAGGATCGCGGTGCCGATGTTGCCGCCCATCTGCACGTCGCGGCCGGCCTCGCGCAGGATATGCGCGACGAGGGCCGTCGTGGTGGACTTGCCGTTCGTGCCGGTGATCGCAACGAAGGGCGCATTCGGGGCGATCTTTGCCCGCTCGCGGCAGAACAGCTCGATGTCGCCGATGATCTCGACGCTGGCTTGCCTCGCCAGCGTCGCCGACCAGTGCGGCTCGGGATGGGTCAGCGGCACGCCTGGCGAGAGGATGAGGGATGAGAAGCGCGACCAGTCGGCCTTGCGCAGGTCGGCGGTCTCGATGCCCTTCGCGTTGGCCTCGGCCATCTTTGCCGGGTTGTCGTCGCAGGCGATCACATGCGCCCCGCCCTCCTTCAGGGCAAGCGCTGTCGCGAGCCCCGAGCCGCCGAGGCCGAAGAGCGCGACCGTTCTGCCAGCGAAGGTGGTGACGGGGATCATGCGTCTTACCGCAGCTTGAGGGTGGCGAGACCGGTGAGCGCGAGCACGACGGCGATGATCCAGAAGCGGATCACCACCTGCGGCTCGGTCCAGCCCAGCTGCTCGAAATGATGGTGGATCGGCGCCATCTTGAAGACGCGCTTGCCCGTGAGCTTGAACGACGTGACCTGGATGATGACGGACATGATCTCCAGCACGAAGAGGCCGCCGACGATGGCAAGCACGATCTCGTGCTTGGCCGCGACCGCGATGGTGCCGATCATGCCGCCGAGCGCCAGCGAGCCCGTATCGCCCATGAAGATCTGAGCCGGCGGCGCATTGAACCAGAGGAAGCCCAACCCCGCGCCGATGAGCGCGCCGCAGAGCACTGCCAACTCGCCGGTGCCGGGGATGAAATGGATCTGCAGGTAGTTGGAGAACACCGCGTTACCGGACAGGTAGGCGATGAAGCCGAAGGTGCCTGCCGCGATCATCACCGGCACGATGGCAAGGCCGTCGAGGCCGTCGGTGATGTTCACCGCGTTGCCGGCGCCGATGATGACGAAGCCGGCGAAGACGATGTAGAACCAGCCGAGATTGAAGATCAGGTCCTTCGAGAAGGGTAGCGCCAGTTTGTTGGCAAGGCCGGGCGTCGCCATGTAGGAAATCGCGATGCAGGCAAGGGCCGCGATCAGCGCCTCGATGGCAAGGCGCGAGCGGCCGGAAAAGCCCTTGTGCGACTGCTTCGTGACTTTCAGATAATCGTCATAGAAGCCGATGGCGCCGAAGCCCACGGTGACGAAGAGAACGATCCAGACATAATGGTTTTCGAGATTCGCCCAGAGCAGGGTCGAGATCAGCACGCCCGCGAGGATCATCAATCCGCCCATGGTCGGCGTGCCGCGCTTCGTCAGCAGGTGCGATTGCGGCCCGTCCTCGCGGATCGGCTGGCCCTTGCCCTGGCGCAGGCGCAGGAGCGAGATCATCCACGGGCCGAACAGGAAGACGATCAGCATGGCGGTCGCGGTCGCGCCGCCGGTGCGGAACGTGATGTAGCGGAAGACGTTGAGGGGGCTGAAGTAAGGGCTGAGCTCAGCCAACCAGGTGAACATCGATCATCCTTTCAGCGCGTGGGCGGTCGGGCTCGCGCCGTAATGGTCTTTCAAAGCTTTGACAACCAGGGCCATCTTCATGCTGAGCGAGCCCTTGACGGTGACGGCATCACCGGGACGCACAGCCGCGCAGACCGCATCGACCAGTTCGGCGGAAGTCTGTGCATATGCTGCGACCTTCGCCTTCGGCAAAGCATCGACGAGGCTTTTCAGCAGGGGACCGGCGGCAAACAGCAAGTCGATCTTGTTCGCTTCGATCGCCTCTGCGAGTTCCGCATGCAGGCGCGGACCCGTCTCGCCCAATTCCTTCATGTCGCCGAGAACGGCGATGCGCCGCGCGCCGCGGCCGAGTTCGACGGCGCCGAGATTGGCGAGTGCCGCGCGCATGGAGGCCGGATTGGCATTGTAGCTCTCATCGATCAGCAGCACCTCACCGTCGCCGATGGTGAGCATGGTCCGCTCGCCGCGCCCGACCGGGGGCTTGAGTTCGGCGAAGGAGAGCGCCACCAGCGCAAGATCGGCGCCGAGCGCGTGGGAGGCTGCGACCACGCTCAAGGAATTGAGCGCGATGTGCCGACCCGCCGTGCCGATCTTGTAGGTCAGAGGCTGACCGAAGATCGTGGCATCGACCACGGAATGATCGGGCTTCACGATGATGCGGTGAGCGCGGATATCCGCCGCCTCGTGCTCGCCGAAGGTGATCACACGGCCTGCCGCGGATGCAGAGGCATGGGCGCGCATGCGCTCGAAATAGGCGTTGTCGCGGCTGATCACCGCCGTGCCGCCGGGCTCAAGGCCGGAAAAGATCTCGCCCTTGGCATCGGCGATGCCCCAGAGCGAGGGAAAGAACTCGATATGGACCGGCTCGACGGTCGTGATCACCGCCACATGCGGGCGCACCATGCCGGTCAGCGGCAAGATCTCGTAGGCGTGGTTCATGCCGATCTCGAACACGCCGAATGCGGTCTCGCGCGGCATCCGGGCCAGCGTCAGCGGCACGCCCCAATGATTGTTGTAGGACGCGACCGACGCATGCGTCGCGCCCTGGCGCGACAATGCGAGGCGCATGGCCTCCTTCGTGCCGGTCTTGCCGACGGAGCCGGTGATGGCAACGATCTTCGCATCGGTGCGCTTGCGCGCGGCACGGCCCATCTGGCGCATGGCCTCGAGTACGTCCGGCACGACGATGAGCTTGTCGGAGCCTTGAAAGGCAGGAGCCTTTTCCTCTGACACGACGGCGGCAGATGCGCCTTTATCCAGCGCGGCCCGCACGAAATCGTGCCCGTCATGAACGTCGCCCTTGATGGCGAAATAGAGATCGCCCGGCTCCAGCGTGCGCGTATCGATGGACGCGCCTGTGCCTTTCGCGAAGCCGGCGCCGATGCGGGCGCCGGTGGCGGCTGCGATCTCGTCTCGTGTCCAAAGGGGCGAATTCATCCCTGCCTCTCCGCAATGGCCGCCCGGACCTCGTCGTGGTCCGAGAACGGCAGGGTCCGGTCGCCGATGATTTGGCCCGTTTCATGGCCTTTTCCGGCCACGACCAGAATATCGCCTCCGCGAAGCTCGTTCACGGCCGTGCGGATGGCTTGAGCCCGATCGCCGATCTCACGGGCGCCGGGCGCAGCTTTGAGAACTTCGGCGCGGATTGCGGCCGGGTCTTCCGAGCGAGGATTATCATCCGTGACGATGACAACATCCGCCTTGTCGGAGGCAATGCGTCCCATGAGCGGGCGCTTGCCACGATCCCTATCGCCGCCGCAGCCGACGATGCAGACGAGACGTCCCTTGACGAAGGGACGCAGGGCATCGAGCACATGGGCGAGCGCATCAGGCTTGTGCGCGTAATCGACGATGCAAATGGCACCGTCCACCTCGCCGACCTGCTCCAGACGGCCGGACACGCCCTTGAGAGACTTGAAGCCCTCGAACACCTCTGCCGCCCTGCTCTCGCCTTCGACGGCGAGCACGAGGCCTGCGGCGACAAGCGCGTTCTCAACCTGGAAGGCTCCGAGAAGCGGCAGGGTCGTCCGGATGGTTTTCCCAAAGGCCTCGACTGTCAGCGCCTGCGTGAAACCTTCTGCGCGGGCTTCGACGAGACGAAGCGTCTCGCCCATACTGCCGGTGGTGACGAGCTTCAGACCGCGATTCCGCACGCCTTGCAGGAAGACATCGGCATAAGGCCCGTCTGCGTTGATGACGGCAGGCGCATCGCCTGGCAGAAGAGTGTCGAACAGGCGCATCTTCGCCGCCGCATAGGCTTCCGTCGTGGCATGGTAATCGAGATGATCGCGGCCGAGATTGGTGAAACCCGCAGCATCCAAATGCACGCCGTCGAGTCGGCGCTGATCGATGCCGTGCGAGGAGGCTTCCATGGCAAGCCGGGTCACACCATCATTCGCCAGACGGTCGAAGCTCTCGTGCAGGGAAATCGGGTCGGGCGTCGTGAGCGAGCCATAGGCCGCTCCATCCGACGTGATGATGCCGAGCGTGCCGACGCTGGCGGATTTGTGTCCCAGATGGGCGAACAGCTGGCGCGCGAAATCGGCCACCGAGCTCTTGCCGCTGGTGCCCGTGACGGCGACGATCTTTTCCGGCTGCTTCGGATAGAATCGTGCGGCCGCAAGCGCCAGCGTGCGGCGCACATCGTCCACCTGAACATAAGCGATATGATCCGACAGGTCCGACGGACGCTCCGCCTCGCCGACAATGGCGACGGCGCCTGCCGCCACGGCCTGCGGCACGAAGCTCATGCCGTCCACCTTCGTGCCGGGCATGGCGAAGAACAGGGTGCCGGGCTCCACCTTGCGGCTGTCGGAAGCGATCTTCGAAATGGCGAGAGGGGCATGCTCATGCCCCTGCGCCAGATCGACAAGATCGCCGAGATGCATGGTCCGCGCGCTCATCGGTTGCTGCCCCAGGCGCCGAGGCGCGACATCAGCGGGAACGGCTGCGCCGGCGGCTCGAAGCGCGGCGGCACACCGAGCAGCGGCGCCACGCGCTCGATCACGTTGCCGGTCACGGGGCCTGCGTTCCAGCCTGCGGTCGAGAAGCCATAGGTGCCTTCCACCGCCTGCGGCTCGTCCATGATGGTGAGGAACACGTATTTCGGCTTGTCGGCCGGAACGACGGCGGTGAAGGTGGTGAAGTTCTTGTTCTTGGCGTAGCGGCCGTTGATCACTTTCTCGGCGGTGCCGGTCTTGCCGCCGACGAAGAAGCCCGCGACGGAGGCGGAGCCCGCCGAGCCTTCCGGGGTCGATGCGTTGAGGCGCATCACATAGCGCATGGCCTCGCTCGTCTCGGGCTTCAGAACCTGCAGCGCGTTCTGGCGCGCTTCGGCCTCGTTGCGTTTGAGAACGGTCGGCTTGATCAGCACGCCGCCATTGACCAGCGCGCCGACAGCCATGAGCGCCTGGAGCGGTGCGACCGCGAGGCCGTGGCCGAAGGCGATGGTCATGGTGTTGAGCTCGCCCCAGCGCGGCGGAATGATCGGCAGGGCGTTTTCCGGCATCTCGGTTTCGAGACGCGAGAGCTGGCCCATCTTGCGCAGGAACGTCTTGTGTCCCTCAACGCCGATGCCGAGCGCCATGCGCGCGGTGCCGATGTTGGAAGAATGCACGAATACTTCCGGCGTGCTGAGAACGCGCCGCGTCGGGTGGTAATCGCCGATGGTGAAGCGGCCATAGCGCAGGCCCGAGCGCGCATCGAAGGTCGAGTTGATATTGTACTTGCCGGAATCGAGCGCCATCGCGACCGTCAGGGCCTTGAAGGTCGAACCCATCTCGAACACGCCGACATTGATGCGGTTGATCCGGTCCTTGTCGAGCGCATCGACCGGGTTGTTCGGGTCGTAGTCCGGCAGCGACACGAGGGCGATGATCTCGCCGGTGTTGACGTCAAGAATCGCGCCGGCGGTGGCCTTGGCCTTGAACTTCGCCATGCCCTTGGCAAGCTCGTCGCGCAGCGCGTGCTGCACGCGCAGATCGAGGGAAAGCTGGATCGGTTTCAGGTCGGCGGCGGAGATGTTGAATCCTGCACCGTTGAGATCCTGCAGGCCCATGCTGTCGATGTATTTCTCGATGCCGGCGATGCCCACATTGTCCACGTTGGCGAAGCCGAGCACGTGCGCGGCCGCCTCCGCGTTCGGATAGACGCGCTTGTTCTCCGGCAGGAAGCCGATGCCGGGAATGCCGAGGCGATGCACCTCCGCCTGCTGGCGCGGCGTGATCTCGCGCTTGACCCAGACGAAGCCCTTCTTGGTGCCGAGCTTGTTGCGCAGATCCGTGGCGTCGAGGTCGGGCAGAACGGCGGTCAAGAGTTCGACCGCCTCGTCCTTGTCGACGATGTTGCGCGGCTCGGCGAAGACGGAGACCATCTTCACGTCAGTGGCGAGGATCTCGCCGTTGCGGTCGACGATGTCGGGACGCGCAGCGGAAATCTCGGAAGACGCGACGCGGCGCATCTCGCTGGTGTTCTCGCTGGTAACCGCGAGATAGACGAGGCGTCCGCCAATGAGACTGAACAGTCCGACGAAGCAGGCCGCCGCAAGGCCGACGCGTGATGTGCTCTTGTCGTGACGCAGACGAAACAGCTCGCGGGCGTGACCGAGCACACCACGTTTCTGTATGGGTTTCTTATCCTGCCATTCGGTTTGGGGCTCTTGCAACACGAGGCTCACCGTCTCGGGGTTTGGGTCGTCGGGGTGCGGGCGTCCGAATTCTTGTCCTTCGGCGTCGATGTCGGCCCGAGAAGCCCGAGCGCTTCGAGCTTGCGGCCGATCTCGTCCTCACGCGAGGGACGGTTCGGCAGGTCGGACAGGCGCGCGAGCTGCTGGATCTTCAGGGGCTGGAGATCGAGATGCTTGTCGGCGGCTTCCTGCAGACGGTCGGGGCGGTCGAGATATTGCCATTCGGCCTGCAGCACCGCGATGGCTTCGCGCTCGCGCTGCACCTTGGATTTCAGCTTCGCGACCTGCTCGGCATAATAGAGCGTGTCGTACTTGATCGAATAGGCATAGCCTGCCGATGCGATGAGAACAGAGATCGCAATGATGTGGAGCAGCCGGATCATCGGCGCCCTCCCCGTTTTTCAGCCGTCTGCGGCAGCTCGGCCAGCATGGTGATGGCGCTCAAAGGCTCCTGCGGCGGCGTGTCGGTGCGTGCACCGGCCCGCAGCTTCGCGGAACGCGCCCGCGGATTGCGCGCCATTTCCTGCTCGCTCGGTCCAACAGGACCTCTGGTGATCGCATCGAAAGTGGGCTCCGGTGCGGCAGCCGTCGGCAGATGGCGCGAGCCGGTGGCCGCGCGCCCGGTACGGGCAGCGAAGAACTGCTTCACGATGCGGTCTTCGAGCGAATGGAACGTGACGACGACGAGACGACCGCCGGGCTTCAGAATGCGCTCAGCCGCGTGCAGCGCGCGCACCAATTCGCCGAGTTCATCGTTGACCGCGATGCGCAGGCCCTGGAACACGCGTGTCGCCGGATGGATGCCGCCAGGCTCCTGCCGGATCAGCGAGGCGACGAGATCGGCCAGCTGGCGCGTGGTTTCGAACGGCTGGCGGCGGCGCATCTCGATGATGGCGCGGGCGACCGCGCGGGCGCGACGCTCCTCGCCGTAATGGTAGAAGATGTCGGCAAGCTCGGCCTCGGATGATTCGTTGATGAGATCGGCCGCGCTCGGGCCGCTTTGCTCCATGCGCATGTCGAGCGGGCCCTCGTTGCGGAACGAGAAGCCGCGCTCGGCCTGATCGAGCTGCATGGACGACACGCCGATATCGAGCACGACACCGTCGACGCTCTCGAAACCCTGCGATTGCGCAAGTTCATCGAGATCGCCGAAGCGACCGGGAACGAGCATCAGGCGCTTCTTGAACTTGACGGCAAGGGAAGCCCCGCCCGTGATCGCATCGGGATCGCGGTCGATCGCAACAACCTTGTTCTGGGGATGCCCATCGAGAATGGCGCGGGTATATCCGCCGGCGCCGAACGTGCCATCGATGAATGTGCCGCCGCGCTTCACATCAAGCGCCGTGCACACCTCCTCCAGGAGAACAGGAACGTGACGGGACGGTCCGCCAGCGGCTCCGGCTCCTGGGCCGTCGCCGCGTCCCATCATCGTTCCCGTACGCCTGGTGAGGTGTTCTGCACTAACCTTGGCTCCATAACTCGACTTCCCAATGCTTTCTTCAGGTCTCGGACCTTCGTGCGCGCCTCCTCCAAGTGCGCACGGAAACGCTCGGGCTCCCAAATCTGGAACTTGTGACCGAGTCCGACGAACGTCACCGTATCGCCAATCCCGGCATGCACTTTTACCGTATCCGTCAGGATGACACGCCCTTCCGGATCGACTTTCAGAATCTCGCTTGTCCCGAACAACGCCGTCGACAGCTGATCCCGCTCGTCCGAATAGGGCGACAGCGTCGACAAGAACGCATCGATCTCGTTCAGAAGCGTATTGCCGCCTGCGTCCAAGGCCTGCGCATCCAGCGCCGGATGAACGTAGAGCCCCTCGAATCCGTCCCTGGCCAACACGGCCCGGAAGGATGCTGGGATCGAGACGCGACCCTTCGAATCCAACTTGTTGGTGAAATTGGACACGAAGCGGTTCATTGGCCGCAGCTCGCACGCTCCTGATTGTCAGCCCCAAGGCAGATCTTGAGGATCCGCCACCCGCAGCCGGTGATGACGCTACTTTCAGAAGCAGGGTGTCAGCATTTCTTGAGTGCTTGACGCCCCCTTCGGAAGACACCGTCGACGGGATGATTTGGGATAACATGGGATACTATGGGCGTCAACGGAACGGAGGTGGAGCACACGCCTCATGGCATGCTCTCTCCATGAGACGCATTTACGGTTAATGAATCGTAAGCAGAGCAAAGGTTTGCTCCGCTTTCCTGCAAATTTCAGGCCTGTGGAAAGATGGGGTCAGCCGGCCTATAAGCCGGGTTCTGTAGAGCCCAAAGTCTAAGACCTTGGACGTGGCGACCATTCCTCTGGGACGGTCATCGCTGACCGCCTCAAGCAACCAACCCGGACGACGAGCCTGGAAGCAGGCCTGGCGCGAACGCCTGTCGTCCCTATTCGGTTTTGCTCCTGGTGGGGTTTACCTTGCCGTCCGCATTGCTGCGTCCGCGGTGCGCTCTTACCGCACCCTTTCACCCTTACCCCGAGATCCGAGAACCTTTGCGGGGCGGTCTGCTCTCTGTGGCACTTTCCCTGGGGTTTCCCCCGCCGGACGTTATCCGGCACCTTGCTTCCATGGAGCCCGGACTTTCCTCCCCGAGATGAACTCGAAGCGGCCGCCCGGCCAGCTGACGGTAGGGATGTGGTGCAAAAGGCAGCCCCGCGTCAAGGCCGAAGGTTAATCGGCCGCGGCCGTCAACACCTTCACCTTGGCGCAATAGGCGCGCGATGCACCCGTCATGGCCTGCGTGCGGTGACCGAACTGATAGCGCAGGATGGTGCCGCAGGTGTCACCGCCGGCGAGCTTGTACGCCTTGGCAAGATATTTCAAACCGTAACGGAGATTGGTTTCCGCATCGAGAAGGCCCGTTGCCGGACCCTGATAGCCGAGCGATTGCGCAGTGCGGACATTGATCTGGGTCAGGCCCATGTTCGGGCCGTTGCGGGCGCCGGCATTGTAGCGGCTCTCGAGTCGGATCACGGCATCCGCCAGCTCATAGGGCAAGCCGTTCTCGGATGCATAGCGGACGATCAGCGGCTTGATCGCATTGCCACGAACGGCGTCGGATTGCCGGAGCTTCAGCCTGGCATCCATTGGCGTTGATGGAAGCGAAGCGGTCTGGTTGCCAGCCTCCTCTTCGTCCGACGAAGCGGCAGCCTTTACGGCATTCTTGGACTGGGATTTGCCATCCTGAGCCTTGTCGGCCTTGGCCGCGATAGAGTTGTCCTTTGGCTTCTTCTTGTCCGATCCCTTGGCGGCCTTCGCAGGCTTCTCGGACTCGGCTGCCGCGGCGGTTTCTTCCTCGGCGACGGCTGCAGCCTCGGCGGCCGCAGCATTCAGGAATTCCTCGGCCTTGTCGGGGGAAATGACGTTATCGGCATTCCCTCCCTCCGCCCGGGCCTCTGCAGCCAAGATCAGTGCCGCGGCACCAAGAAACGCAATCGCGAGGGGTCTGAGCAGATGTTGCCAAGTCAAACCGAGACTCCAGCCGGCATAAATCGGAAGGCGCGGTCGGTGACGGCCAAATAAGGCGAAGATGTGGCTCCGCAGGCCGCATATTTGTTCAGAAAACGTTCAAGCTTGACCGTGTTCCCTCTACGCTGCCTGGCTTTGCGGCCTCGATTCTAGCCTCGGCCGAATTTGAAAATTTTTCGACAGCTTATCCGGAATGGGGAGGAACTCTTTCTCCTCCCGGGAGTTGGCGACAGCGTAAGGTCAAGCTAAACAGGAATGGGCAGCCTACAGCCCGCTCAACAACAGGGAAGCCTCCATGAAGAAGATCATGACAGCCATTGCCGCCGGTGCCCTCACCCTCTCGATGGCAGCCTGCAATACCCCCGGCGAGCGCGCAGTCGGTGGCGCGGCGATCGGCGGCCTTGCCGGTGCGGCCATTGGCGGTGCAGCCACGGGCCGTGGCAGCGGCGCTCTGGCGGGTGCGGCCATCGGTGCTGCCGGTGGCGCGATCGTCGGCGCGGCAACCACTCCGGCTCGCCCGGCCTGCCCCTACGGCACGTATCAGGACGTCTACGGCAACGTTTACTGCCGCTGATCGCGCATTCGGGACCGAATTCAGGGGTCGGGACATTCCCGGCCCCTTTTCTTTTGCCTGCACTTGAGCGTACGACTAATCGCAAGATGATTCAGTCGATTTGGGGTAAGCTGGGTGGCGCTGGCATCGGGCTCGCATTGGGCGGGCCGATCGGTGCTCTCCTGGGCGGTGTGGCAGGCCACGTTCTCATTGACCGCGAGGGCGCTCCTTTCGGAAAGCCGCCGCGCGATGTGCTGTTCACCATGGGTCTCGTGGCGCTCGCCGCCAAGATGGCAAAGGCCGACGGCGTCGTGGTCGATGTCGAGGTCAGGGCCTTCGAGCAGATCGTCGAGGTGCCGGAAAACGAGCACAGCAAGGTCGAGCGCCTGTTCAACCTCGCCATGCAGACCTCCGATGGTTTCGAGGCCTATGCCCGCCAGATCGGCGACGAATTCAAGGAAGAGCCTGCCCTGCTCGAGGACGTGCTCGACGGCCTGTTCCACATCGCCAAGGCGGACGAGGCGATCCACGAGGCCGAGTACGTCTATCTCAGGGACGTGGCGACGATCTTTTCCTTCTCTGACAAGGATTTCGAGCGCATCGCGGCGCGCCATGTGCGGCGACCGGATGATCCCTATCTCATCCTCAAGGCCGACCGGGGCATGAGCGACGAGGAGCTCAAGCGGCATTACCGCAGGCTCGTCGCCGAAAACCATCCCGACCGGGAGATCGCCCGCGGCCTGCCGCCCGAAGCCGTGAAGATCGCAACCGAGCGCGTGGCCGCCATCAACGCCGCCTGGGAACGCATCGCCGCCGAGCGGAACCTCAGGTGACGGCATGAGCGCTCTTTCCCCGGAAAGCCCGGTCGCCGGCAAGGTGTTTCCGTCGCCCAACCATGGGGAGCGCAAGGACGGCCAGCGCCCGAGCATGCTCATCCTCCACTACACGGGCATGCCGGACGAAGGCGAAGCCCTGCAATGGCTGTGCAATCCGGTTTCGCAGGTCTCGGCCCATTACTTCGTGTTCGGCGACGGGCGCGTTCTCCAGCTCGTGCCTGAGATGCGCCGGGCCTGGCATGCGGGCCTCTCCTATTGGGACGGCGAGGCCGGCATCAATTCCAGCTCCATCGGCATCGAGATCGCCAATCCCGGCCATCCGGGCGGCCTTCCCTCCTTCCCCGATGCGCAGATCGAAAGCGTTGCCGCACTGGCCAAGGACATCGTCTCCCGCTGGCGCATTCCCGCGACCCGGGTGCTCGGCCATTCCGACGTCGCGCCCGGCCGCAAGGTCGATCCGGGCGAGCTTTTTCCCTGGCAGCGCCTGCACGAGGCTGGTGTCGGCCACTGGGTCACTCCTTCCGCCACGAGCGACGGCCGCTTCTTCTCGCGCGGCGATCAGGGCATGCCCATCGAAGCCCTGCAGGCGATGCTTGCCATGTATGGCTACGGCGTGAAGATCAACGGTGTCTTCGACGAGGACACGGAAAAGGTCGTCGCCGCCTTCCAGCGCCATTTCCGGCCCGAGCGCGTCGACGGCGTGGCGGATGCCTCGACCATCATGACCCTGCGCAACTTGATCGCCACGCGGCCACAGCTTGCCGCATGACAAAGAGTTAACTCGTAACGTCCCGGAAAATCGGCCACAATCACCCTTCATGACATCCTGTGTCAGAGCATCGGACCTAAAAGTGGAAACCACTTTTAGGATCAATTCGATGCTCATCTATTGGAAGAGCGCATCGTTCGGAGCGGAAAACCGGATCCACTTTTCCGCACGATGCGCAGGAGAGAGGGTTTTTCGGTGCGTCGCGTCTGGTTGTTGGTGATCGGCATCTTGCTCGTGGCAGGGACGGCCGGCTTCGTGCTGTGGAAGCCGACGGGCGGCAATGCCTCCGATCAGGCCTATCGCCTCGGCACGGTGGATCGCGGCCCGATCACGGCAAGCGTGCGCGCCACCGGCACGCTCAATCCCGTCACGACGGTGCTGGTCGGCTCCCAGCTTTCCGGTCAAGTGGTCGAGATCCTGGCCGACTACAACACGCCCGTGAAGGAAGGCCAGGTGGTGGCCCGCCTTTACGCCGAGCAGATCAAGTCGCGCCGCGACGCGGCGCTGGCAGATCTTGCCCAGGCGAGAGCCGATCTCGAGACCAAGCGCGCGCAGATCGACAAGGCGCGCTCCGCCCTGCAGCGCTCCGAAGCCCAGGCGAACGACCTTGCCGCGCAGCGTGACCGGGCGCAGGCGCAGCTGACGGAAGCGCAGCGCAATCTCGACCGGCAGCGTGAACTCACCACCCGTGCGGTGGGAACGCAGACGGCGCTGGAACAGGCCGGAACGCAGCTCGACATTCAGAAAGCGAACCTCACATCGGCCGAAGCGCAGATCGCCTCCAACAAGGCGGAGACGGAAGGCCTCAAGGCGGACCTCGCGCTGGCCGAGGCCGGCGTCAAGTCGGCCGAGGCGATCATCCTGCAGCGGCAGGCGAAGCTCAAGGACATCGAGATCGATCTTGCCCGCACGGACATCAAATCCCCGGTCGAGGGCGTCGTGGTCAAGCGCGACATCGAACTCGGCCAGACCGTCGCCGCATCCCTCTCCGCCCCGACCCTGTTCACCATCGCGCAGGATCTGCGCGAGATCGACATCTACGCCAATATCGATGAGGCGGATGTGGGCCGTCTCAAGGACGGGCAGAAGGTGAGCTTCACCGTCAACGCCTATCCGAACCGCACCTTCGAGGGCAGCGTGCGCATGGTGCGCCTCTCCGCGCAGACGGTCCAGAACGTGGTGACCTACACCGCCGTCATCGGCGTGAGGAACCTGGATCAGGCACTTCTCCCCGGCATGACGGCGAACCTCCAGATCGTCACGGACGAGCGCGAGGACGTGCTGCGCGTTCCGAATGCGGCTCTGCGCTATCGGCCGAGTATCGCTGTCGCTTCAGCTGAATCCAAAACCGTTGCGCAGAACGGACAGTCGCCGCGGCGGCGCGCGCGCAACCAGGATACGGAAGCACAGCTGGACGAAGGCACCAGCGGACGCATCTACATTGTCGGGCAGGACGGAAATCCGCAGGCGGTGCATGTGCGGCTCGGCGTGACGGACGGGGCCTATACCGAGATTATGCGCGGCGATGTGCAGGAAGGCGCTGCGATCATCGTCGGAGCCCAGCGCGCCGATGCGGCGGAGGATGCGAACGGCTCGTCGTCGAACCGCCGCCCACGTCCGCCACGCATGTTCTAAGGAGCACGATGTGGCTCTCATCGAAACGCGCGATCTGAGGCGGGTCTACGATCTCGATGCCGGTCGTGTCGTGGCCCTCGATGGCGTTTCCCTCGACATCGAGAAGGGCGATTTCGTCGCCGTCATGGGTCCGTCCGGCTCGGGCAAATCGACGTTCATGAATCTCGTCGGCTGCCTCGACAAGCCGACCGGCGGCCATTACCGGCTCGCCGGAACCGCCGTCGAAAGCCTCGACGCCGACGGCTTGGCACGTCTGCGCAACCGCGAGATCGGCTTCGTCTTCCAGCAGTTCAACCTGCTGCCTCGCGTCGATGCACTCGGCAACGTGGAATTGCCGATGATCTATGCGGGCTTCGACCGCAGGACACGCCGCGAGCGCGCCCTGCAGGCGCTTGGCCGTGTCGGCCTTGCCGAGCGCGCGCATCACCGGCCGATGCAATTGTCCGGCGGACAGCAGCAGCGCGTCGCGATTGCGCGCGCGCTCGTCAACGGCCCGAGCCTGCTGCTCGCCGACGAGCCGACCGGCGCTCTCGACAGCCGCACGGCGAACGAGATCTTGGGCCTGTTCCAGGAGCTCAACCGCGAGGGTGTGACCATCGTGCTCGTCACGCACGACGCGGAGGTAGGACGCCACGCGCACCGCCTCGTGCGGTTCCGGGACGGGCGCGTGATCGAGGATCACCGCCAGATCCCGGTCGATGCGCGCGCACTCACGCAGGAGGCCGCGGAATGAGACTGATCGAAGCCATCCGCTCCGCGCTCTCGGCCATCATGGCGAATGCCCTGCGCAGCCTGCTCACCATGCTCGGCATCGTCATCGGTGTCGCGGCCGTCATCGCCATGGTGGCGATCGGTTCGGGCGCACGCAATCTCGTCGACCAGCAGATCCGCTCGCTCGGCGCCAACCTCGCCATCGTCACGCCCGGAAACGTGACGCAGGGCGGGGCGCGGCTCGGCGCGGGCGCGGCCTCATCGCTGACCGACGACGACGCGCACGCGATACGGCGCGAGGTCGACGGCGTGGTGGCAGCAGCGCCCTTCGTGCAGGGCGGTGCGCAGGTTGTGGCCGGCGGCAGCAACTGGGGCACGCGCATCTACGGCATCGATCTCGACTGGTTCTCCGCCCGCGAATGGGATGTCGCCACCGGCCGCACCTTCGATCCGGAAGAGGTTCGTCGCGGCGACATCGTCATCCTGCTCGGCCAGACGGTGGCCAAAAATCTCTTCGGAGAGGACGATCCCATCGACCGGATCGTGCGCGTGCGCAACGTGCCCTTCCGGGTTATCGGCGTGATGGCGCCGAAGGGCCAATCGGCCTTCGGCCAGGACCAGGACGACGTGGTTTTCGTGCCGCTCGATGCCGGTCGCCGCCGTGTGATCGGCCGCAACTATGCGAAAGACGGTTCCGTCGGCTCGATCTTCGTAAAATTCGCCAATGAGAGCGACATCGAACCAGGTATCGAGAGCATGACGGAGCTCTTGCGCCAGCGGCACCGCATCAACGGCGATCAGGAGGACGATTTCTCGATCCGCAACCTGACCGAGATCGCCAACACCGCCTCCGCCTCCGCCAACACCCTGTCCATGCTGCTCGCGGCTGTTGCGGCCGTGTCGCTGCTCGTCGGCGGCATCGGCATCATGAACATCATGCTGGTCTCGGTGACCGAGCGCACCCGCGAGATCGGGTTGCGTCTGGCGGTGGGCGCGCGCCCGCGCGACATCCTGAGCCAGTTTCTGATCGAGGCGACGACGCTCTCCACCATCGGCGGAGCCCTCGGCATCGGTCTCGGCGCAGGCGCTGCCTATCTGGTCGCGCAACTCGCCGGCTGGCCTTCGCTCGTGTCAACCAACGCCATCATCCTTGCAGTCGGCTTCTCGGCGCTGGTGGGCATCTTCTTCGGGTTCTATCCGGCGCAACGCGCGGCGAAGCTCGATCCCATCGAGGCGCTGCGGCGGGAGTGATATCTTACGCGTGTCATCCCGGACGAGCGAAGCGAAGGTCCGGGATCGCCTGCAGGATAAAGCGCTACCAAGCCCTCTCCCTCCTTGTGGGGGAGAGTTGGAGAGGGGGGTGTGAGCGCTGACCTGTCAGGCTCCGGCGCCAGCACCCCCCTCCCTAGCCCTCCCCCACAAGGAGGGAGGGGACTCTCGCGCTATTCTCGTGAGACGATCCCGGATCGGCTTCGCCGTCCGGGATGACGCACGTGGTGCGGAGCTACTCCGCCGCCATGACGCGATAGCTTGCCGGATCGTAGTTGAGGATCGGGGCGAGCCAGCGCTCGACTTCCGCCACGCTCATGTCCTTGCGCGCCGCGTAATCCTCAACCTGATCGCGCTCGACCTTGGCGACGCCGAAATAGTAGGCGTCCGGATGCGACAGGTAGAGGCCCGACACGGAGGAGCCCGGCCACATGGCGTAGGATTCGGTCAGCGTCACGCCGATGCTGCGCTCGGCGCCGAGCAGGCTGAACAGCGTCGCCTTCTCCGTGTGATCGGGCTGAGCGGGATAGCCGGGCGCCGGGCGGATGCCCTGGTACTCCTCGCCGATCAGGCCTTGGTTCGAAAGGCTCTCATCCGCGGCATAGCCCCAGAACTCCTTGCGCACACGCTCGTGCATGCGCTCGGCGAAGGCTTCCGCGATACGGTCGGCGAGCGCCTTGACCATGATCGAGCGGTAATCGTCGTTGGCGCGCTCAAAGCGCTCCGCGATGCGCACTTCCTCGATGCCGGAAGTCACCACAAAGGCGCCGATCCAGTCGGGCTTTCCGCTCTCGGCCGGGGCGATGAAATCGGACAGGCAGAGATTGGGCTTGCCGTCGCGCTTCGAGAGCTGCTGGCGCAGGCCGTGGAAGGTTGCAAGCTGCTCTGAGCGGCTCTCGCCGGTAAAGAGACGGATATCGTCGCCGACTGTATTGGCAGGCCAGAAACCGATCACCGCCTTCGGATTGAACCAGCGCTCGTCCACGAGCTGCTTGAGCATGTCTTGAGCATCCTCCCAGAGCTGGCGCGCGGCCTCGCCCTGCTTCTCGTCTTCGAGGATTGCCGGGAAGCGGCCTTTCAGCTCCCAGGTCTGGAAGAACGGCGTCCAGTCGATATAGGGCACGAGTTCACCCACATCGTAGCTGCGGAACACGCGCGCACCGGTGAAGGTGGGCTTAGGCGGCTGATAGGCCGACCAGTCGATGGCAAGCCTGTTGGCGCGCGCCTTCTCGATGGACAGACGCTGCTTGTCGGCCTCGGAGCGCGCATGCGCATCGGCCACCTTGCGGTATTCGGAGCGCAGGGTGTCCACATAGCCGTCCCTCATCTCGGGCGAGAGCAGCGAGGACACGATGCCGACCGCGCGGCTCGCATCCGTCACGTAGACGGCCTGGCCCTTGTTGTAGTTCGGGTGGATCTTCACCGCCGTGTGCACGCGGCTCGTGGTGGCGCCGCCGATGAGAAGCGGAATGTCGAAGCCCTCCCGCTCCATCTCGCTTGCCACGTTCACCATCTCGTCGAGGGACGGCGTGATGAGGCCGGAGAGGCCGATCACATCCACCTTCTCCTTGCGCGCCGTCTCCAGGATCTTCTGAGCCGGCACCATGACGCCGAGATCGAGAACCTCGTAATTGTTGCAGGCGAGCACGACGCCAACGATGTTCTTGCCGATATCGTGCACATCGCCCTTCACGGTCGCCATCAGCACCTTGCCGGCGGCGGAACGCTCGCCACCGCCGCCATTGGCTTCCTTCTCCGCCTCCATGAACGGCATGAGATAGGCAACGGCCTGTTTCATGACGCGGGCAGACTTCACCACCTGCGGCAGGAACATCTTTCCGGCACCGAAAAGATCGCCCACCACGTTCATGCCGGCCATGAGCGGGCCTTCGATCACGTGCAGCGGACGCTCGGCCGATTGGCGCGCCTCTTCGGTGTCCTGCTCGATGAACTCGGTGATGCCGTTGACGAGGGCATGCTCGATGCGCTTCCCGACCGCCCAGGAACGCCATTCGAGATCGGCGGCCTTGACGGCGCCCGCGCCGTCGCCCTTGAAGCGGGGTGCAGCCTCCAGCAAGCGTTCCGTTGCATCGGGACGGCGGTTGAGCACCACGTCCTCGCAGAGCTCGCGCAGTTCCGGATCGATCTCGTCGTAGACGGCCAGCTGGCCGGCATTCACGATGCCCATATCCATGCCGACCTTGATGGCGTGGAACAGGAACACGGAGTGCATGGCCTCGCGCACCGGCTCGTTGCCGCGGAACGAGAACGAGAGGTTCGACACGCCACCCGAGATATGCGCATGCGGCAGCGTCTCGCGGATGATCCGCGTCGCCTCGATGAAGGCGACGCCGTAGCCGTTATGCTCCTCGATGCCGGTCGCGACCGCGAACACGTTCGGATCGAAGATGATGTCTTCCGGCGGGAAGCCGACCTCTTCGGTCAGGATCTTGTAGGCGCGCGTGCAGATCTCGACCTTGCGCTCCAGCGTGTCCGCCTGACCCTGCTCGTCGAAGGCCATGACGACGACAGCCGCACCATAAGACCGGCAGATCTTCGCTTGCTCGATGAAGGATTCCACGCCCTCCTTCATGGAGATCGAGTTCACGATGGCCTTGCCCTGGATGCATTTGAGGCCGGCTTCGATCACATGGAACTTGGAGGAATCCACCATCACCGGCACGCGGGCGATATCGGGCTCGGCCGCAACGAGGTTGAGGAACTCGACCATCGCCTTTTCGGAATCGAGCAGGCCCTCGTCCATGTTGACGTCAATGATCTGCGCGCCATTCGCGACCTGATCGCGCGCCACGTCGAGGGCGGCGGCATAATCGTTGTTGGTGATGAGCTTGCGGAACTTGGCCGAGCCCGTGACGTTCGTGCGCTCGCCCACATTCACGAAAGTGATGTCGGAGGTGAGGTTGAAGGGTTCGAGACCCGACAGGCGCATGAGCGGCTTCATCTTCGGCACCGAGCGCGGTGCCTTGCCGGCGACAGCCTCCGCGATGGCGCGGATGTGATCCGGCGTCGTGCCGCAGCAGCCGCCGACCACGTTGACGAGACCCGCGTCGGCGAATTCCGCCAGCATCTTGGCGGTCGCCTCGGGGCGCTCGTCGTAGAGGCCGAACTCGTTGGGCAGGCCCGCGTTCGGATAGGCGCAGACCAGCGTGTCGGCGACCTTGCCGATTTCCTGGATATGCGCGCGCATTTCACGTGCGCCGAGCGCGCAGTTGAGGCCGATGGAGAACGGCTCCGCGTGCCGCACCGAATGCCAGAAGGCTGTGGGCGTCTGGCCCGAGAGCGTACGGCCGGAGAGATCCGTGATTGTGCCCGAGATCATGATCGGCAGCTTCACGCCCTTCTCGGCGAAGACCTGATGCGTCGCGACGATGGCCGCCTTGGCGTTGAGCGTATCGAAGATCGTCTCGATCAGGATGATCTCGCAACCACCGTCGATCAGTCCCCTCACCTGATCGGCATAAGCGTCGCGCACCTGATCGAAGGTCACGGCGCGATAGCCAGGATTGTTCACGTCCGGCGAGATCGAGAGCGTGCGGTTCGTCGGACCGATGGCGCCGGCGACGAAACGGCGACGGCCGTCTTCCTCTTGCGCGATGAGAGCGGCCTCCCGCGCGAGCCGTGAGCCCTCGAAATTCAGGTCGTAGACGATCTCCTCCATGCCGTAATCAGCCTGGGCGATGGAGGTACCGGAGAAAGTGTTGGTCTCGACGATGTCCGCGCCGGCACGGAAATAGTCGAGATGCACATTGCGGACCGCATCCGGCTGCGTGAGGATCAGAAGGTCGTTGTTGCCCTTGACGTCCTGCTTCCAGTCCTTGAAGCGCTCGCCTCTGAAATCCTCTTCCGAAAAGCGCGAGCGCTGCAGCTCCGTTCCCATCGCACCGTCGAGCACGAGGATCCGCTTCGAAGCGGCTTCGCGGAGCGCCTTGATCACGTCAGTGCCATTGGCGGGGCGAGGAATATACGCAGCCATTCGATCTGTTCTCGTTTCACCGCAGCCGAGTTGTTCGACCGTCGGCGCAATTTCTGTAGGACACACACAAAGAATGCCCGGCGAACCGGGCACCTGAAAACTTAAGCCGCGACCTTCACGCTCTGATCGCGCAGCCCGAGCAGATGACAGATGGCATAGACCAGATCGGCGCGGTTCATGGTGTAGAAATGGAACTCGTTCACGCCGCGATCGACGAGGTCGATCACCTGCTCGGCCGCAACGGCGGCGGCGACGAGCTTGCGGGTCTCGACATCGTTGTCCAGGCCTTCGAAGCGGGCGGCGAGCCAATCGGGCACGCTCGCGCCGGTCTTCGATGCGAAGTTCGCCGTCTGCTTGAAATTCTGCACGGGCACGATGCCGGGCACGACGGGAATGTCGATGCCGCGCGCACGGACGCGGTCGAGATAGCGGAAGTAATGGTCGTTGTCGAAGAAGAACTGGGTGATGGCCCGGTCCGCGCCGCAATCGACCTTCGCTTGCAGTACGTCGATATCCGCATCGAGCGAAGCGGCTTCGGGATGCTTCTCCGGATAGGCGGAGACGGAGACTTCGAAATCGCCGATGGCCTTGATGCCGGCGACGAGATCGCAGGTCTGCTGATATCCGCCGAGATGTGGAGTGTAGGCCGTGCCGATGCCGGAGACCGGATCTCCGCGCAAAGCCACGATATGGCGCACGCCCGCATCCCAGTAGGACTGAACAACCTCGTTCACCTCCTCCTTCGTTGCGGCGACGCAGGTCAGATGCGCGGCAGGCTTGAGATGGGTTTCCTGCACGAGACGCGAGACCGTAGCGTGCGTGCGCTCGCGGGTAGACCCGCCAGCGCCATAGGTGACGGAAACGAATTGCGGATTGAGCGGAGCCAGACGCTGAATGGAAGACCAGAGCGTCGTCTCCATCTCGGGCGTCTTCGGCGGGAAGAATTCGAAGGACACCTTGATCGGACAGGAGATCTGCCGGCTGGGGCGAAGGAGCGGTGACATCAGGCGACCTCTCTGTCGGGTTCACTCAAAGGCCAATCCGTCACCACACGGCGATCCTGGCCAAGCCAAAGGGATACGGTCAATTGCTCGTCACCCGTCCGTGGCGGAGCGATCTCCCGGTTAAGCGTGCAATCGAGCCCCGCCTCGTCGAGCCAGCCGGCAACCTGGGCAGGCGCGAAGCCGAGGCGGCGATGGGCCTGCGCTTCACGCAGGAACTCGAGATTGTGAGGCGCGAAATCTACCACGAGAATCCGTCCACCCGGCGCGACGAGGCGCGCGGCCTCCCGGATCGCCCGGGCCGGGTCGTCGAGGTAATGCAGCACCTGATGGATGACGACGAGGTCGAAGGTGTTGCGCGGGAACGGGGGCGCATAGATGTCCCCCTGCCGCAATTCGATGCCCCTCAGACCCGCCTTCTCGAGATTGGCACGTGCCACTGACAACATGGCGTGACTGGCATCGAGTCCGACCGTCCGACTGGCACGCGGTGCCAGCAATTGCACCATGCGGCCGGTGCCGGTGCCGAGGTCGACGAGATTGCGGATCCTGGCCGGTCCCAGGGCATCCAGAACCGCCGCCTCGACCACTGCTTCGGGAGCATGAAGGGAGCGAATGCGGTCCCAATCCGGCGCCAGGCGGGAGAAGAAGGCTTGCGCCGCCTGCGAGCGCTGGGCCCGCACGGCCTCAAGCCGGGTGCGATCCTCCAGCAATTGCGGATCGGACCGGTCGAGGCTTTCCAGGGTCGGTCGGATGATGCGCAGGGCCACGCCCCGGTCGGTAAGGCGGAAGAAGGCCCAGGCCCCTTCCCGGTGCCGTTCCACGAGACCGGCCTCGACGAGAAGCTTCAGATGGCGGGAAATGCGCGGCTGGGATTGCCCGAGGATGTCCGTGAGGTCGGAAACGGAGAGTTCCCCTTCCGTCAGCAAAGCAAGGATCCGCAGGCGCGTTTCCTCGGCGGCGGCCCGCAGGACGTCCAGGGTCAGATCCAGCGATGGAGACGGGGTGTCAGGCACAGCCAAATCTCGCTCTTCCAAATCTCGCTCTTACATATAAAGATATATTTATATCTATTTTGAAGAGAGGGCAAGCGGAGGCTTGGCCTCGGGGGCGACCATCGTTGTCATTTCCGGCCGGAGCGTCAGCGGAGGGGAAGAGAAACCATAGCGCTGAGCGTATGAGTGGATCCCCTTCCCTCGCTGCGCTCGCCGGGGATGACAATCGTGACGTCATGGCCGGGTTTATTCCAGCCATGAGGGGAAAGCGCTGCGCCTCATTCAAGCGAGATCACCGGCACAAGGCCGGTGATGACGAGGCGGCTGCCGATGAATCGGCTGCTTAGCGGAACGGCGGTTCGTCGAAGCTGCGCAGCTTGCGGGAGTGCAGCGAGGACCGCTGGCCTTTCAGGATGTCGAGCGCCGCCAAGCCGATCATGAGGTGCTCGCTCACGGCACGCTCGTAGAAGGCGTTGGCCGCGCCCGGCAGCTTGATCTCCCCGTGCAGGGGCTTGTCCGAGACGCAGAGCAGCGTGCCGTAAGGGACGCGCAGGCGATAGCCCTGCGCCGCGATGGTGCCGCTTTCCATGTCCACCGCGATGGCGCGGGACAGGTTGATCTGGCGCCGCTCCTGGCTCCAGCGCAGCTCCCAGTTCCTGTCGTCATAGGTCACGACCGTGCCGGTGCGCAGGCGCCGCTTCAGCTCCTCGCCCCGCTCGCCGGTGACCTGAACAGCCGCGTCCTGCAGGGCGACCTGGATCTCGGCGAGCGCCGGGATCGGGATCTCCGGCGGGACGGCGCTATCCAGAATGTGGTCGCGCCGAAGATAGCCGTGGGCGAGCACGTAATCGCCGATGGACTGCGACTGGCGCAGGCCTCCGCAGTGGCCGACCATGAGCCAGCAATGGGGCCGCAGCACCGCCAGGTGATCGGTGATGTTCTTCGCATTCGATGGGCCAACACCGATATTGACCAGGGTCACCCCATGCCCGTCCTTGCGCATGAGGTGGTAGGCCGGCATCTGGAAACGGTGCCAGGGCGATGAGCCGATCAGCTCCTCGACCACGGCCTCATCGAGCCCTCGTTCGATGGTGATGCCGCCCGGCAGGACGAGCCGGGTAAAGGGCCCCTCCTCGTTCGCCAGCTCCTTCACGGCCCAGCGGATGAACTGGTCCACATAGCGGTGATAGTTGGTGAGCAGGATCCAGGGCTGGGCGCAACGCCAGTCGCTGCCGGTGTAATGCACAAGGCGGCGCAGCGAATAATCCACCCGGGCCGCGTCGAACAGGGCCAGCGGCCGAGGCTCGTCCTCATGGAAGATCCAGGTCCCGTCGGCAATCTCATCGCCCACCTTGGCAAGAAGCGGGGTTGGGAAATGCTGGGCGAGTTCGGAGGCGGAATGTGCCCCCCGACCCAGCTCGTCGCCGCGCTCGAAGACGTAAGGGTAAGGAATCTCCTGGTCGCTGACGCCCACCTCCATGGTGGCCCCGTAATCGCGGACGAGATAGTTCAGCTGCTCCAGCAGATAGCTTCGGAAAAAGGCCGGCTGGGTGATGGTCGTCGCATAGACGCCAGGCCCCTGGAACTTGGCATAGGCGCGCTGCTTGACGGGCGGCAGAGAGGCCGACCGGTAATCAAGGCGCAGTTCCGGATAGCGGAAGCGGGATCGCTCGAAGGGCGTGGGCGGCGTGCCGGTGGCGAAAAAATGCTCCAGAGCCTGGCGCTGCGCCTCGATGGCGCTGTCATGGAGCTCGATCAGCCGCTCGACGGCTTCTTCAGGGGTGGCAACGGATTGGAAGGTGGAGATGTGATCGACTGGCACGTGGACTCTCTTCTTATGTCTCGTGCCTCAAAGGTCATACACTGTTTCGTTGAAGAACCCAACTGGGTTGATTCAATTCGCGTCGGCGAGCCTGGGCAAAGAAAAGGCGGAGGGCCTCAAGAGCCGCATCCGCCTTTCCCAAATCTGTCCTGTGAGAAGGATTACCGCGAGAACTTCTTGTACTTGATCCGGTGCGGGATCGTGGAATCCGTGCCGAGGCGGCGCTTCTTGTCCTCCTCGTAATCGGCGAAGTTGCCCTCGAACCATTCCACATGGCTGTCGCCCTCGAAGGCGAGGATGTGGGTGGCGATACGGTCGAGGAACCAGCGATCGTGCGAGATGATCACGGCGCAACCGGCATAATCCTCCAGCGCCTCTTCGAGCGCGCGCAGGGTATCCACGTCGAGGTCGTTGGTCGGCTCGTCGAGGAGCAGGACGTTGGAGCCCGACTTCAGGATCTTGGCGAGGTGCACGCGGTTGCGCTCGCCGCCCGAGAGCACACCGACCTTCTTCTGCTGGTCGGACCCCTTGAAGTTGAAGGCCGAGCAATAGGCGCGGGCATTGATCTCGCGCTTGCCGAGATAGAGAACCTCGTTGCCGCCCGAAATCTCCTCATAGAGGGTCTTGTTGGCATCGAGGGAATCGCGGCTCTGATCGACATAGCCGAGCTTCACGCTCTCGCCGATCTGGATCGATCCCTCGTCCGGCTGCTCCTGCCCCGTGATCATGCGGAACAGCGTGGTCTTACCGGCGCCGTTCGGGCCGATGACGCCGACGATGCCGCCCGGCGGCAGCTTGAAGGACAGGCCGTCGATGAGAAGCTTGTCGTCGAAAGCCTTCTGGAGGTTGTCGAACTCGATGACGTTGTTGCCGAGGCGCTCGGCGATCGGGATGATGATCTGGGCGGTCGTAGGGCCCTTCTCGCTGGCCTTGGCCACGAGGTCCTCATAACGCTGGATACGGGCCTTCGACTTGGCCTGACGGGCCTTCGGCGAGGCCGACACCCACTCGCGCTCACGCTCGATGGTGCGCTGGCGCGATTCTTCCTCGCGGCCCTCCTGCGCGAGGCGCTTCTGCTTCTGCTCGAGCCAGGACGAGTAATTGCCCTCGTAGGGAATGCCCCGGCCGCGGTCGAGCTCGAGGATCCAGCCCGTCACGTTGTCGAGGAAGTAGCGGTCGTGGGTGACGATCAGGATCGCGCCCGGATAATTGCGCAGATGACCTTCGAGCCAGGCAGTGGTCTCGGCGTCGAGATGGTTGGTGGGCTCGTCGAGGAGCAGAAGTTCCGGCTGCTCCAGGAGCAGCTTGCACAGGGCCACGCGGCGACGCTCACCGCCCGAGAGCTTGTCCACGGACCAGTCGTCCGGCGGGCAGCGCAGGGCGTCCATGGCCTGATCGACCTGGGAATCGAGATCCCACAGGCCCTTGGCCTCGATCTCGTCCTGGAGACGGGTCATCTCGTCCGCCGTCTCCTCGGAATAATTCATAGCGAGTTCGTTGTAGCGGTCGAGGATCGCCTTCTTGGCGGCCACGCCTTCCATGACGTTCTCGCGGACATTCTTCGACGGGTCGAGCTGGGGCTCCTGCGGCAGGTAGCCGACGCGGGCGCCCTCGGCGACCCAGGCCTCGCCGGTCCAGTCCGTATCGGTGCCGGCCATGATGCGCAGCAGCGTCGACTTACCGGCGCCGTTGACGCCGAGCACACCGATCTTGGCATCCGGGTAGAAGGAGAGATGGATGTTATCCAAGACCTTCTTGCCGCCCGAATAGGTCTTGGAGAGGCCACGCATGTGGTAGATGAACTGACGGGACACGGGAAAAGCCCTGCTGATGTGATGGAGTTGAATGGAGTTGCGCGTCAGTTAGCAGGGGTGGCCTGCCGGAGCAAGGCGGATGGATGTCGCCCATCCTTTCGCGGTCATCCCGGACGGCAGAGCCGATCCGGGATCGTCGGCAGGATCAAGCGCCATTCTCGTCATGCGATCCCGGGTTCCGCTTCGCCGCCCCGGGATGACGGCTGCCGTTAGAGCCCAAACGGATAGGTCTCCGGCATACCCTTGCCATGGGCATGGGTGAGCGGGGTTACCGCGCTGGTCTCCTCGAACCAGACGAAGGCGTCGAACTGCTCTGCCAGAATGGCCTCGAAGTAATGGCTGTAGAGTTCCGTCTCCGGCCTATAGATCACTCCGATGGCCCGCTCCAAGCGTGGCCGGGAGAGAATCTCCGTCAGGTCTGTCTGGCCGGTCTCGCGCCAGTCGGTCAGGAAACAGCCGAGGTCCGTACCCCGGAAAATGCGCTCGTGGCTGTCCGGCCGGACGGGTCGCACATCCTTGACCTGCATCGGTTCGTCCCAGTTGTCCGCTGCCGCCACCGTGCCGCGATCGGTTCCGAAGCCGATCAGCACGGCCTCATTGCGGTAGGCCTTGCGGCTAAGCTCGCCGATGTTGAACTCGCCCTGCCATCCCATGGCCGTGGCAGCGGCATTGCCGATGTGGGAATTATGGGCCCAGATGACCGCCTTGGCGTTGTCGCGTCGCGCGAGGAGGCTTTGCAGGGTCTCGAACATGTGCCTGTCGCGCAGGTTCCAGGATTCCGTCGCGCCCTCATACATGATCCGATAATAATGCTCGGCCGCATGAACGATCTTGGCGTTCTGCACCGCATCGAAGAATTCCTCGCCGCCATCGGCCTGAAGATACTCCAGACGCTTGTCGAGAATATCCTGGAGCTGGCGCAGCAGCGCTTCGTCGCAAGGCTTCTTCTGCCCGGTCAGGACAGCCCGGCCGTATTGCGCAGGATCCGACTGCCAGGGACTGAGACAACCATAGCGCCCCCTCGCCTCTTTGGCGTCCTCCGGATTGACTTTATCGAGATAGTCCAGCACGGAGCGGATGGAAGCGTTCAGACTGTAAACGTCGAGGCCACGGAACTCGGCGCGTTCGTCCTCCCCTCGCTCCTTGTTGTACGCGCGCATCCAGTTGACGAAATCGGCGACCTCCTCATTGCGCCACATCCAGGTGGGGAAACGCTGGAAGGCGGCATCGTCGCCATTGGGAACATGGCGATGGCGGACATAAGCATCGATGCGCGCCGCATCCGGCCAGTCGGCTTCGACGGCAACGATGGAAAAACCGTGATGCTTTATCAGGCGCTTCGTGATGGCGGCTCGCGCCCGGTAGAATTCCGATGTGCCATGGGTGGCTTCACCGAGGAGCACGACCTTGGCATCGGCAAAGCGATCGAACATGGCGCCGAAGGCTTCTTCATCGGCAATTGACGGCAGGGATTCCCCATGCTCGCGCACCAGATCGATTGCTTCCCTGATGGAGGCATCGTTCTCGCTCTGCTTCCAGGACAAGCGTGCCATGGCTTTCATCTCTCATTGAACCAGGCACAATTGCCCGGCTCCGCCGGAGAACGATGGCGGGAGACGGCTTGTTCCAGACGATGGGCGTGCCTGATGGAAATGCAAACGGCCGGAGATGCCCTCTTCGGCCGCTTTCATTTGGTGGATGAGGAGCGCTTACCAGTAGAAGTAGAAGTGCTCTGCCTTCAGGTCCTTCATCTGGATGTTGGCCAAGGTCAGTTGATCATCGCCACCGAGCCATTCGCCCTTACCGAGATCCATGACGACGTTCTTGCCTACTTGCTTCATGTGCGGCTTGAGCGTGTTGAAATCGACGATGCTGGAATGGTTGATATCATGGCGGATCAGCAGCATCTCGCCCTGCTTGACCTTGAAGTCATAGACGATGTCCTGACCCATGTCCGAGTTGAACACGTAGCGATCGGACCCCGTGCCGCCCCAGAGCTTGTATGGGGCTGTTTAAGTCAAGAGCTGATTCATCAGTTTTAGTTTTGGTCTGCGTGTCCTCCAGTTGAGTGGAACCTAGCGGAGGCGGGACATGCAACAACCCGAGGGGAGCTGG
>NZ_JBVVAK010000024.1:0-80787 GCF_055792825.1 Microvirga sp. GN3 | reverse complement strand
AGACGTAGGACAGGTCGGCATGGCCGTCGCCGCGGCGGGACGGGGTGCCGACCGCGATGAAGACCGCCTCGGCGCTCCTGACCGCCTGCGACAGGTCGGTCGTGAAGGTCAGGCGATCCTCGCGGACGTTCTTGGCGACGAGTTCGGCCAGGCCCGGTTCGAAGATCGGGATTTCGCCCCGGTTGAGAGCCTCGATCTTGGCCGGGTCCTTGTCGACACAGCAGACCTCATGCCCAAAGTCCGCAAAGCAGGCGCCGGAGACCAGGCCGACATAGCCCGCTCCGATCATCGCGACACGCATCGAGAACTCCCTGTTTGGTTGAAACCAGGGTTTAGAATGGCGGCCGCCCTACCGCAACCCGTGGCTTTGGACGATTCCGGGGCACTTTTTCTCGCTTTTGCAACAATGCCCCCTTTGACTTCTCAAATAAGTGCCTCCACAACACCGCCGCTTTTCATACGGGGCATTGATGGACAATCCTTTTCTTGTCGAGGTTACCCGCGGCAACCTGGTCGAGTCGCGCCACAGGGGCAGCGTCTCGGTGGTCGATGCCGAGGGAGCCTCGGTTCTGTCGATCGGCGATGTGGATCGGCGCGTATTTCCGCGCTCCGCCGTGAAGGCGCTTCAGGCCATGCCGCTGGTCGAGAGCGGCATGGCGGACAAGTACGGCCTGACCGATGAAGAGATCGCGCTCGCCTGCGCCTCCCATTCGGGCGAGCCGGCGCATGCGGCAACCGCCAAGGCCATGCTGGCCAAGGCCGGCCAGGATGTCGGCTGCCTCGAATGCGGCGCACACTGGCCCATGGGCGAGGCCGCCAATCGGGCACTTGCTGCCTCGGGCGGCACCCCGAGTGCCCTGCACAACAATTGCTCGGGCAAGCACGCCGGTTTCATCTGCCTTGCCTGCGGCCAGGGCCAGAACCCGAAAGGCTATGTGCTGGCGGACCATCCGGTCCAGCGCAGTGTGCGTGAGGCCTTGGAGGAGATCACCGGCGCCTGCCATACGGTCGAGAAGAGCGGCATCGATGGCTGCTCCATTCCAACCTATGCGATTCCGCTTCCCTCTCTCGCTTTCGGTTTTGCCCGGTTCGGCACCGGAAGCGGCCTGCCGGGCGATGGGAAAGCCGCGGCGGCCCGGATCCGCAAGGCCGTGGCGCGCCACCCCTTCATGGTGGCAGGCACGGACCGCTTCGACACCAAGCTGATGGAACTTCTCGGCGAGCGCGCCTTCGTGAAGGTCGGCGCCGAGGGCGTCTATTGCGCCTCGCTCCCCGAACTCGGCTATGGCGTCGCGTTGAAGGTCGAGGACGGCAATGCCCGCGCGGCGGAGGCCATGATGGCCGGGCTCGTCCTGCGCTTCCTCTCCCTGAGTGCCGAGGAGCGCAAGGCCGTCGAGGCCTTGGCCCAGCCGGTACTCAAGAACTGGAACGGGATCGAAGTCGGTCAGATTAGGGTCACGCCGGAGATCAAGGGCGCAGCCTAAGGCTGCCTTACGGTCGCGGGTTCATCTGCTGGCGGGCATGGGCGAGGTCGTCCGGCTGAAGGCCGTGCGCGCCATGGAATGGCCGGTCGAGGACGCTGACCATATAGACGACCAGGCCGACGAAGATCATCAGCACGCCGCCGAGAATGAAATGAGTCGATCGTTTCAGGTCGAACAGCCATAGAATGAAGACATTCAGGCCGGCGCCGACGATGACGACCGCCCAGATCACCTTTGGAATGCTGGTCCCCGCCGCCTGAATGCGCAGGCGGCGCTGTTCGATGAAATCCTCGAAGATCCGCAGAGCTGCCTGATGGATGAAATCCTCGGCAGCATCCCGATTGGGCTTAAAATCGAGGAGCTGGCGGCTCAATTGATCGACCAGCAGCGTTCCGCGTGTGGAGGCCCGATTGCTGCGCTGGGAAGCCCAGCCCGGTCCGATCTCCTCGTCCACATATTGGCGCAGCGTATCCGACATGGCGGTGCGGATCGGTTCCGGATAACCGCTGAAGGTGCGGTAGAGCGCGATGACGCTGGACGCCTCACGCGCCACCGCATCCTGCGCCTTGCCGTAATTATCGAAGACCGCGATGGACAGCAGCGCCAGGAGAACGCCGTAATAGAGCGTGAAGGAATTCAGGAGCAGGCCGACGACCATGTTCGGGTCTCGTTCGCCCCGCAGCAGGCGCCCGACGGTAGGCTGCAGCAGCGCCGAGCCGATCAGCGTCGGCACGACGAAGACAAGGCAAACGATCACGGCGCCCAGGGGAAGGGGCAGTTGATGCAGCCTATCGATCACGACGCGGTTCGCTCTCTTCGTGGCTGACAGTCGTTCCCTGCCGATAGAAGCGGATTTCCCGACCGAGATCAGGTGGAATTCCGGATAATGCCGACAGGGCTTTCCGCTATATCCTTAGCAGCTTTACGATCTCGCTTGCCCCGGCATTCGGCGACAGGGTGCCGTTTGCGATGGCCTTTTCGATCTCCGGCACGCGCTGACGCAGGGCCGGGTCGTGATGAAGACGCTCGTGCAGACGTTCGTGGACGAGGGCCCACATCCATTTCGTATCCTGCGCCCGGCGCTTGGCGGCAAGCTCTCCCGTCGCTTCCAGGCGCTTGCGATGATCCAGGACCTTGGTCCAGAGCTCGTCGAGGCCTTGTCCGGTGAGCCCTGAGACCGTGAGCACGGGTGGCGTCCAGGTCGCAGAGGCGGGCGCCAGAATATGAAGAGCGGCCTTGTATTCGGCCGCGGCGGCCTTCGCCTTCGCGCTTGCATCGTCGGCCTTGTTGACGGCGATCAGGTCGGCGAGTTCGAGAATGCCCTTCTTGATGCCCTGCAGCTCGTCGCCCGCGCCCGGCAGCATGAGGACGAGGAAGAAGTCGGTCAGGTCCGCGACGGCGGTCTCCGATTGGCCGACGCCCACCGTTTCCACCAGGATGACGTCGAAGCCGGCGGCCTCGCAGAGCAGCATGGTCTCCCGCGTCTTCGCCGCGACGCCGCCGAGCGTGCCGGAGGAGGGGGAGGGGCGGATGAAAGCATTCGGGTCCGTCGCAAGTCGCGCCATCCGGGTCTTGTCGCCGAGGATCGCGCCGCCGGTGCGGGTGGAGGAAGGATCCACTGCGAGCACGGCGACCTTGTGCCCCTTCTCGGTGAGCATGGAGCCCAGCGTATCGATGGTGGTGGATTTGCCCACACCCGGAACACCGGTGATGCCGATGCGCACCGCATGGCCCGTGTGGGGCATCAGCCCTTGGAGGAGCGCACGCGCCGCCTCGCGATGATCCGGGCGGCGCGATTCCATGAGAGTGATGGCGCGCGCAAGCGCAGCCCGGTCGCCTTTCGCGACCATCTCCGCCGTCACAGCCGTTCTTGGTGAGCCCCCGGTCATGTGAGAGCTTTAGCGCATCGTACGGAAAAGTGGATTCTGATTTTGAACCCTCTGGTGTCCGTTGCTTTCGCTGCGGTCAAAAGGGAAGCCAGCGTCGCTAATGGCGGATCATCACCTCCGCTTCAACTTCGACGGCGAAGTTGAAGGGAAGACCTGCGACGCCGATGGCTGAGCGGGAGTGCTGTCCGATCTCGGGTCCGAACACGTCGAGAATCAGTTCTGAAAAGCCATTGATCACAGCCGGGGGCTTATCAAAGCCGTGCACGCAGTTCACCATGCCGAACACCCGGCACCAGCCGGTGATCCGATCGAGGTCGCCCAATTCGCGCTGAAGGCTCCCGAGCATCGACAGGCCCACCTTCCTGGCGATTTCTCGTCCCTGCTCGATCGAGACCTGATCTCCCACAGCTCCGAAGGGACCAGCGAGACGACCGTCCGTTTCCTGAGGGCCATGCCCCGATATGAAGGCGCGGTCGCCTCGCACATTCACCCAGGGGAAGGGCAAGACTACGCCGGGAGGAACCTGCACGGGGGGCGGCAGGACCAATCCAAGTTCCTTCAATCGTGCTCCGACCTTCGACATCCAATCCTCCTCGTTCGTTGTTCAGATCGAAGATGACTGTCGTGCATGCAAATGAACAGAGGTGCTGACTTTCGATGAACAGATCGATGGAGCGCCGGAGCTTTCTCCCGAACGATGCGCTCATCAAGGCATCACCACGTGATCGGATCCATGCCGATTCGTCCCCAGGCGGGAATCTTGATGGCGGGGCGGCGGATATCGATGCCGGCGACGAGGCCCATGAAGTCGATCTCGATCCCCTCGACCCAGCCGAGCGCGATGCCGGCATAGCCGCCGAGCGAAACCTGGATTCCGGTGCGGCTTGGGGTCAGGCCGACGATGTCCCGCCAGGGCTGCCAGTCCTTCCCGAGGGCCGTGGGCGGCAGAGCCGCGCCGAGTTCGGGAACCGAGCGCATGACATGGGCCACGAAGGTGTTCGAGTTTGGGCCGGGCCAGGCATTGTAGGCGCCGAAGGACTGGTAGGGATAGCTCGCCACTGCCTGACGGACCTGTGGGATCAGCCGTTCCGCTGCTTCGCCCTCGATCACGACGACCGGGTGCGGCGCATTGCCGAACCAACGGCCATCCGGCGCCCAGCCGTTGGTGCGGACCGGGCTGCCCCAACCGACTTTGTCGTAGCGGGTATAGGTGGTGGCGCCGGCTTCCTTCACCACGACCCAGGTGTGGTGGGCGAAGATGCCGCGCCAGCGGCCGACGCGCGCAGCGTAGATCGCCACGAGGGCCTGAGGCGCTTCGGTGATCGCCGGCAGGAGTTTCGCACTGGTCCAGTCGGCCGCACGCCAGCTCGGCGCGATATCGTCGCGCATGGTCCACCAGAGCGCATGGGTCCCGAGAGGCAAGAGAAAAAGGCCGACGATGACAAGGAAGATGCGGGACAAAAAGGCAAGCATCACGGCACGGTACGTGCGCTCCCTCAGAGCATCAAGGCGACGGGCTGACGTCCTCGTTCACCATTGAGTTACCATATTTCCAATTGAGGCGACCTCTGCCTTGCGCATGCCATGATCGCGGACAAAACAGCACTGCCCTCATTGTTTCTTGAAATCCGGCCTCATGCTCTTCCCCGTTTCCCGTCTTGCTCTCGTGTGCCTTGCCAGTCTTGCCCTGTCCGGTTGCCTCGGAGAGGAATCGGCGCTCACCAGCCCGATCTCGTCGCAGGTCGGTCTCGCGCGGGATCCTAAGCTTCTGGTCGCGACCACGCGGCTCCCGGTGGGCGATCCGCCGAAGAGGCCCTGGTTCAGCAGCGAACGCTCCGCGGATCTGGTCTTTGCGGAAGCGCGCCTGAAGCCGCCATCCGATTCTCTCATCGGGACCAGCGGCTGGAGCATCGCCAAGGTCGATTCGGTGGATCGCAGCAACGCGGCGCAGGCTTTCGCCCAGGCCGCCTTCGGCCATAATCTGCTGCTCTACATCCATGGCTATAAGGAAAGCTTCGAGACGGCCGCGACCTCGACCGTCGATCTCTCGGAAGGTATCAAGTTCGGCGGTGTGACGGGTCTGTTCACCTGGCCGTCGGCGGCCTCGACCTTCAGCTATGTCGCCGACCGCGAAAGCGCCATGTGGTCACGCGATGCCCTGGAGGACCTGCTCACCGCCATCGCCAAGACCCCGAGCGGCGGGCGCATCCATATCGTTGCGCACAGCATGGGCACGCTGCTGACCCTCGAAACCTTGAGGATGCTGCGCGCCTCCGGCGGCGAGAACGCCATGGAGCGCATCGGTGCCGTCGTGTTGGCAGCTCCTGACATCGACATCGACCTTTTCGCCCGCGGCCTGGAGCGTCTGGGTCCGGATGCGAAGAAGATCACCGTCATCAGTTCCACCAATGACCGGGCGCTCGCCGTCTCAAGCCGTCTCGCCGGTGGCATCATCCGGGCCGGAGCAGCGGATCGCGAGCGGCTGGAATCGTTGGGCGTGCGCGTGGCCGACGCCTCCGAGTTCGGCGGCGGCATCATCAATCACGATCTCTTCCTGACGAACAAGGAAGTGCAGCAGGTGATCAAACGGGCGATCGAGCGGTCTTAAAAATCGCCGTTACTCCGCCGCCTGCTTTGGCCCGTATCCGAGCCGTTTGTTCAAGTCTCCGATCAGGTTGACGGCGGCATCGGCGATCACGGTGCCGGGCGGGAAGATCGCCGAGGCGCCGGCTTCGTAAAGTGCATCGAAATCCTGCGGCGGGATCACGCCGCCGACCACGATCATGATGTCCGCGCGATCGTATTTGGCGAGTTCGGCTTTCAGCTCCGGCACCAGCGTCAGGTGGCCTGCCGCCAGCGACGACACGCCGATGATGTGCACATCGTTCTCGATCGCCTGACGGGCCGCCTCCGCCGGTGTCGCGAAGAGCGGGCCGATATCCACGTCGAAGCCGAGATCGGCAAAGGCGGAGGCGATCACCTTCTGGCCGCGATCGTGCCCATCCTGGCCCATCTTGGCGACGAGAATGCGCGGACGGCGACCGTCGTCGTGCTCGAACTCCTCCACCAGATGGCGGACTTTCTCTATGGCTGGCGACGTCACGCCGACCTCCCGTTTGTACACGCCCGAGATCGACTTGATCTCGGCCCGGTAGCGGCCCCAGACTTGTTCCAGCGCATCGGAAATCTCGCCCACCGTCGCCTTGGCGCGGGCTGCCTTCACGGCCAGATCGAGCAAGTTGCCTTCGCCGGACGCAGCCACCTGTGACAGGGCGTTGAGAGCGGCCTCCACATCGGTCTGATTGCGTTCGGCTTTGAGACGATTGAGCTTCTCGATCTGGCTTGTGCGCACGGCGGCGTTGTCGACTTTCAGAATGTCGATGGAGGCTTCATCCGTCGTGCGGAAGGCGTTGACGCCGACGATCTTCTGATGGCCGGAATCGATGCGGGCCTGCGTGCGGGCGGCAGCCTCCTCGATCTTCAGCTTCGGAATGCCGGCTTCGATGGCCTTCGCCATGCCGCCCAGTTCCTCGACCTCCTGGATGTGAGCCCAGGCCTTCTGCGCGAGCTCATAGGTGAGGCGCTCGACATAATAGGAGCCGCCCCAGGGATCGATGATGCGCGTGGTGCCGCTCTCCTGCTGCAGGAAAAGCTGCGTGTTGCGCGCGATGCGGGCCGAGAAGTCGGTCGGCAGTGCCAGCGCCTCGTCGAGCGCGTTGGTGTGCAGCGACTGGGTGTGGCCTTGCGTTGCGGCCATCGCCTCGATGCAGGTGCGGGTGACGTTGTTGAACACGTCCTGCGCGGTGAGCGACCAGCCCGAGGTCTGCGAGTGCGTACGAAGCGGTAGCGACTTCTCGCTCTGCGGATTGAAACCCTTCACGAGCTTGGCCCAGATGAGGCGCGCGGCGCGCATCTTGGCCACTTCCATGAAGAAATTCATGCCGACCGCCCAGAAGAACGACAGGCGCGGCGCGAACTGGTCGATGGTCAGCCCCGCCGCGATGCCGGCGCGGATGTATTCGACACCGTCCGCGAGGGTATAGGCCAGTTCGAGATCCTGCGTCGCGCCAGCCTCCTGCATGTGGTAGCCGGAGATCGAGATCGAGTTGAATTTCGGCATGTTCTGCGAGGTATAGCCGAAGATGTCCGAGATGATGCGCATCGACCCTTTCGGCGGGTAGATATAGGTGTTGCGCACCATGAACTCTTTCAGGATGTCGTTCTGGATCGTGCCGGAGAGCTTTTGCGGCGGCACGCCCTGTTCTTCCGCCGCGACGATGTAGAGAGCGAGCACCGGCAGAACCGCGCCGTTCATGGTCATCGACACGCTCATCTGGTCGAGCGGAATGCCAGCGAACAGCGTGCGCATGTCGTAGATGGAATCGATGGCAACACCCGCCATGCCGACATCGCCTGCTACGCGCGGATGATCGGAATCGTAGCCGCGATGGGTCGCGAGGTCGAAGGCGACCGACAAGCCCTTCTGGCCGGCGGCGAGATTGCGGCGGTAGAAGGCGTTCGAATCCTCGGCCGTGGAGAAGCCCGCATACTGGCGCACGGTCCAGGGCTGGTTGACGTACATGGTGGGGTAGGGACCCCGCAGGAACGGCGCGATGCCCGGATAGGTGTCGAGGAAATCGAGCCCGGCGCGATCCTCAGGGCCATAGGCTGCCTTGACCGCAATGCCCTCCGGCGTCAGCCACGGCTCGGAGGCAGGCTGCGAGGAGGATGCCAGGGGAGCGTCAGTGAAAGTGACGCTCGAAAAGTCCGGAATGCTGGTCATGGCCTTGGAACGAATGCCCTTGACGAATGAAACAATGTGAACGGCTTCATTTTAAGGCATCCGGCATCGGGATGCTATCGGAGCATGGTAGGGGCTGCCTGCGATGTCATCTCCGGCAGTCTGTAAGGTCCGGAAGGGGATGCACTAAGATGCGCGGCGCCATGGATTCCCCCTCCGCTGCATTCCGGCCGGGATGACACTGCAACTCATCACCCCCGCTTCTCAGCATTCCAATAGCCCGAGCAGACCCGTCCGCCCGATGTCCGCCAGGTGCCCCGGCCGGTATTGCCCGAGAGGCGGCCGGAGACATTGGCCCGGTCCTGACCGCGGGAGATGCTGGCGGAGACAGAGCCGTTCGGTCTGACTTGGCCGTTCACGTTGAAGTTCTCCGGCCCGCCGTAGCGGGCGCGGCCGTTCTGGACGACGACCGCGTAACGATAGGCTCGGTCGCAGGCGCCTTGCTCGGTGACGACTTCCACGCTCCAGTTGCCATCGAACCGGTTTGTCTGTGCTTGGGCGTGGGAAGCAACAAGCAACGACATCACAACTGCTGCGCCAGGCCAGGACATCACACGCATGGAACGCTCCAAAACATTATGAATGGGCTGAACCAACGTGAGGTTTCTGGGCGAGTTCCTGCTTTGTCTTTCAGCTTTGCGTGAGCCACGAAAAAGCTGCGGCATCCGTCGATGCCGCGGCTTTTAGGGCATCATTGAAGGGATAATCAGACGTCGCGAGAGCGCTTCTGCGCCGTCCAGCGTCCGGAACAGCCGAGCATGGCAAGTTGCCAAGTTCCAGATCCGGCTTTGCCGTTGAGGCGTCCATTGGCATCCACCTTGGCGATGCTGCGGCGGATATCGAGATCGACCGCGCCATCGGAGCTGATCCGGCCCGAAACGGTGGTCGGAGAATCGCCGGGATTGAGCAGGTAGCGTACATTCCCGTTCTCGATGGCGATGGAATAATTGTAGCTGCTGTCGCAGACGCCGGAATCCGTCACCATCCGCACGCTCCAGGTACCATCGTGACGGTTGGCGGGAGCAGCAACGGCGCTGCCGACCAGGATAGTGCCGAGGCCCAGGGCCACAGCCAATTGCTTCGTGAAAGTCAAAACCGTGCTCCTCTCCGGTCATTGGCCAGGAGGAGCCTCAAGGACTTAGGCGCAGGACTCGTCGAGAGCCTGGCTCAGAACCTTGAGGGTGTCGCACCCAGCAAAAATAAAGTTGGTGATGCCGGCGCGGGTCAGCTCATCTTCGTGTTCGCCCGGGCGCCCTGCGAGGTAGATGAGTTTCGATCCCGCGGAACGCAAGGTTTCTGCGGCATCGAGAGCATGTTTTTCATAAATTTCATCCGTCGAGCAGATGCAGGACAGCTTGGCTTTGCTTGCCAGATAGGCTCGCCGAAGCTTGTCATTGTCAGAGAAACCATCGTTCATGATGGCTTCTATTCCGCCGGCCTCGAAGAAATTCTTGGCGAAGGTGGCACGGGCCGTGAAGGCAGAAATCGGCCCCAGATTGGCGAGGAAGACCTTGGGGCGCTCGCCGGTCTTGGCCTGATAGGCATCGGAGAGATCGCGCACGCGCTCGAAAGGCTCAGCCACGCGGGTCGAGGGCAGAGGCGCGATGGAGACCGGCGAGGGTCCCGAGGCAGTGCCGGCGAGTTGGGGCAGGGTTGCGCCTTGTCCGGCCATCTGTACGAGTGTGGCGAAAGATGTTTCTGCAGAGGCCGGGGACGAAGGCGATGGCGAGGAAGCTGTGCTTTCCTCGGTCTCGGACATCGGCAGTAGAACCGTGACCTCCGCCTCATTGATGTTCGGGAACTCGCTGGTGCCGGTGATCGGCTCCTTGCGGGTGGCGGCGGCCTTCTCCCGCTGGGCTCGCACGGCGGCGATGCGGGCCTGAAGCTTGTCGCTCTTCAGGCTCTCCAGAATGCCGCCCTCGCGCTCGATCTCCTGGAACAGCGACCATGCCTTTTCGCACAGCGCCTCGGTGAGCGCTTCGAACCCGCCAGCGCCCGCTGCCGGATCGGCGACGCGGGCGAGGTTCGATTCATCGAGCAGGATCAGCTGCGTATTGCGTGCGATCCGGCGGGCGAAGGCATCGGGCAGGCCGAGCGCGACGGTGAAGGGCAGCACCGTGATCGCATCCGCGCCGCCGATCCCGGCCGAGAAAGCGGCCACCGTGGTGCGCAGCATGTTCACCCACGGATCGCGCCTTGTGGTCATGCGCCAGGCGGTTTCCGCATGCAGGCGGATCGGCCTCGGCTCCAGGCCGCAGGCCTGCTCGATCCGGGCCCAGAGACGGCGCAGGGCGCGCAGCTTGGCGACGGTGAGAAACTCGTCCGCATCGGCCACGAGCAGGAACGAGAGCGCTCGGCGGGCGGCGTCGAGCGTATGACCTCGCGCCTCGAGCGCTCGCAGGTAGCCGACACCGGTTGCCAGCACGGCGGCAAGCTCCTGCGCCTCGCTGGCGCCGGCCTCGTGATAGACCCGTCCATCGGCCAGAAAGGCGCGGCCGGCAAAGCCCTGAGCGGTCAGATGCTCAAGCGTGTCGCCCATGCGTTGGGCCATGGCATCCCAGGAGGCCGACATCCGCCCTTGAGCGGCCATGGCGCCAATGGGATCGAGGCCGAGATCGGCGGAGAACTCGGACAGCTTGTGGCCGCGCCGCTCGGCCAGGGCGAGGATCAGCGCCGCCATCTGCCGGCCATGGCCGGCAGCATCGAGGCGCAGGTAGATGAGATCGAGCATCACACCCGACAGCGCCCGGTCGAGTTCGTCGAGGCTGTCGATCCGCACACCGAAGCTCCGCGCGGCCGGAGCCTTATGGGTCACGAGCGTCAGCGCATCCGCGCCGCCTTCGAGATCGGTGAGGGCGAGTTCGTTCGCCTTTTGCTGATCGGGATGGTCGATCCGCTGCGACACCCGCCAGCGGCCTGCCTGCCCGCGCGCAATCGGCGCGGATCCCTCCGCCTTCGGGTAGAGCGGCTGGATGGCGATGCCATCATGGCTGCGGGAGACGAGCTTCTTCTGAAAATCCGCGCCCTTCAGTACGCCTTCGACGAGCTTGAGCCATTGCTCGCGGGTTGCTTGCGGGAAGTCGGTGGCAAGGGGCAGATCGTCCATGGGTATCCTCATCGGGAGGAGGGCAGCGCGAGTTGCGCCGGACAATACCGGGACGAGGAGGTGGTGGGAATGCCTCTAAGGAACGAGAAGCCGGTGTCATCCCGGACGAAGCGCAGCGGAGATCCGGGATCGTTGGCAGAATCAAGTGCCGATCTCTGAGAGCGATCCCGGGTTCTGCTGTACAGCCCCGGGATGACGAATATTGACGATCAAACGAACTGCGAGAGGCCGGGGATCGATCCGACAATAGGGCCCATCACATCCTCGCCGGCCTTCTCGCGCCCATAGGCGAAGAGTTCCTTGCCCAGCGGCTGCATCTGGCCCATGGAGACGCCGATGCCCATGAGCTGGCCGCCGAGCGCCATCACGCCGCCGCCCATGGAGCCCATCATGCCCATGAGGCCACCACCGCTGCCGCCACTCTTCGATTCCTCGATCGCTTCCTGAGCACCCGGTAGGGCCGCGATCAGCTGGTTGACCTCAGCCTGCGGTCCTTCCTTCTGGAGATAGCCCAGAATGATGCCGATGGCCTTGCGGGCGGTTGCCTGTTCGAGGCCGGTCTTCTGCGTCACGCGGGTGATGAGCTCTTCCATCTGATTCTCCTGAAATTGGAATGGCGCTGATGGTTCACATATAAACCATCAAATCAAGAAATCCGAGAGTGAAAACTCGCGGCAACGCTTCTAAGATCCATGGACAGATTCTGGAGAGACGCAATGCTTCAAGACGGAAAGATCTTCATCGGCAAAAGCACCAAGCCGGAATATCTGGATCTGAGGCTGGCCAATCGCCACGGCCTGGTGACGGGCGCCACGGGCACGGGCAAGACCGTTTCGCTCCAAGTGCTGGCCGAAGGGTTTTCCAACGCGGGCGTTCCGGTGTTCGCCGCCGACATCAAGGGCGATCTCTCCGGCATGGCGGCTCCCGGCAACGGCAAGGAGCCCCTGGTCAAACGCGCCAAGGAAATCGGCATCGACTACGTGCCCGATAAATTTCCGGTGGTGTTCTGGGACCTGTTCGGCGAACAAGGCCATCGCGTGCGGGCGACCATTTCCGAGATGGGGCCGCTGCTTCTCTCCCGCCTGCTCGACCTCAACGACACGCAGGAGGGCGTACTCAACATCGCTTTCCGCATCGCCGACGAGCAGGGATTGCTGCTGCTCGATCTAAAGGATCTCCGGGCGCTGCTGCAGCTCATCGCCGATAAAGCAGGTGAACTGACAACCGCCTACGGCAATGTGTCGAAGGCGACCATCGGGACGATCCAGCGGCAGCTCCTCGTGCTGGAAAACCAGCAGGGCGACGAGTTCCTCGGCGAGCCGGCGCTCGACATCAAGGATCTGATGCGCACGGATCGCGATGGGCGCGGCGTGGTCAATATCCTCGCGGCGGACAAGCTCATGAGCAATCCGCGTCTCTACGCCACTTTCCTCCTGTGGCTGATGTCGGAATTGTTCGAGGAACTGCCGGAAGTCGGCGATGTCGATCAACCCAAGCTCGTCTTCTTCTTCGACGAGGCGCACCTTCTCTTCAACGATGCGCCGAAGGCTCTCGTCGAGACGGTCGAGCGCGTGGTTCGCCTGATCCGTTCGAAAGGCGTCGGCGTCTATTTCATCACGCAGAACCCGGTCGATGTGCCCGAGAGCGTGCTGGCGCAGCTCGGCAACCGGGTGCAGCATGCGTTGCGTGCCTATACCCCGCGCGAGCAGAAGGCCGTGCGTGTGGCGGCGCAGACCTTCCGCCAGAATCCGGCCTTCGATACGGAAAAGGCCATCACCGAACTTGGTGTCGGCGAGGCCCTGGTCTCGACGCTGGAAGGCAAGGGTGCACCGTCCATGGTAGAGCGCACGCTGATCGCTCCGCCGATGGCGCAGGTCGGGCCGATCGAACTCACGGAACGCCAGCAGATCGTGGCGTCGAGCCCCATGAGGGGCAAATACGACCAGCCGGTCGATCCGGAATCCGCCTATGAGATGCTTGCCAAGCGGGCCGAGCAGGCGGCCGTCGAGGCGAAGGCGGCGGAAGGAGGTGGCGGCATCCTCGACATGCTCGGCGGCCTCTTCGGAACGACCGGCGCGCGCAAGGGCTCGATGACCGTGACGCAGCGAGTGACCCGTGAGGTCACGCGCACCATCGTCAATCAGACGGTGGGGAACTTGGCCGCCGAGATCGGCAAGTCCATCGGCGGCCGTCAGGGCAGCTCCATCGGCCGTGCCATCGTGCGCGGAACGCTGGGCGGATTACTGAGGCGGTAAACATCAGCCGACATCTCGCTTGGCATGGACGATGCAGAGTATTCGCCTCGCATATCCCATAGATCTTGCCGCTGTCGAAGCGATCGTCCGGGCTGCCTATACACGGTATATCTCGCTCATCGGGCAAAAGCCCGGACCGATGAGCGACGACTATTCTACGTTAATCGAGAAGCAGTGCGTCTATGTCCTCGTCAGCGAGAATAAACTCGTTGGAATGCTTGTTCTTCTTCCAGAGGACGAAGTCATGCTTCTCGACAATGTGGCCGTCGATCCGGATATGCAGGGGCGGGGATATGGGCGTGAGCTAATCGCCTTTGCGGAAAAGCTTTCCGTCGAACGTGGGTTCAGAGCCATCCGGCTCTATACGAACGAGGCTATGACGGAAAACATTGGTCTCTATAAACGTCTTGGGTTTGTAGAAACGCATCGAGCCGAGGAGAAGGGCTTTCGGCGTGTCTATATGACGAAGTCTCTGGCCCCCTCATCCTGATTCAAAACCTCGGACTTGCGATCACCTGGGCGATGAGAGTACCTCTTGATGCGACCCCGTCCACAAGGCAGTTACTCTCCATGTCCCATCTCGACCAAGTTCTTCAGCGCATCGACTCCGACCTCGACGCCTCTCTGGAGCGGCTGTTCCAGTGGCTGAAAGTGCCCTCCATCTCCACCGATCCTGCCTATAAGGATCATTGTCGCATTGCCGGGCAATGGCTTGTCGATGAGCTGAAAGGCATCGGCGTCGAGGCTTCCTTGCGCGAGACGGGCGGACACCCTGTGGTGCTCGGCCATGCCAGCGGAGAGGCGAAGCTGCATGTGCTCTTCTACGGCCATTACGACGTGCAGCCGGTCGACCCGCTCGAACTTTGGGAAACACCGCCCTTCGAGCCGCGTATCATCACGCTTGCCGATGGCCGCAAGGCCATCAGCGCACGCGGCTCTGCCGACGACAAGGGGCAGGTGATGACTTTCGTCGAGGCCTGCCGTGCCTGGAAGGCCGTGACGGGTTCGCTGCCGATCAACATCACTTTCTTCGTCGAGGGTGCGGAGGAGGACGGCTCCAAATTCCTGCCCGAATTCATCGTCGCCAACAAGGACGAGCTGAAGGCCGATGTGGCCCTCGTCTGCGACACGGGCATGTGGGATCAGGATACGCCGGCCATCACGTCGTCCTTACGCGGCATGGTCTATGAGGAAGTGATCGTTCGCTGCGCCGATCGCGACCTCCATTCCGGCGCCTTCGGCGGTGCGGCGCGCAACCCGATTCATGTTCTCTCGAAAATCATTGCGACCATTCACGACGACAATGGTCGAATCACGATCCCGGATTTCTACGAAGGCGTGCCGGAGACGCCGACCCAGGTTCTCGAACAGTGGAAAGGCCTCAATCTCACCGAGGAGGAATTCCTCGGCCAGATCGGCCTGAAACATTCGGCCGGCGAGAAGGGGCGCATGCTGATCGAGCAGATCCAGTCGCGCCCCACATGCGACGTGAACGGCATCATCGGCGGTTATACGGGCGAGGGGACCAAGACCGTGATTGCGGCCGAAGCCCGCTGCAAGATCTCCTTCCGTCTCGTGGGCGATCAGGATCCGGCGAAGATCTCTGCGAATTTCGAAACCTTCGTGCGCGAGCGCATTCCCGCCGATTGCTCGGTGGAGTTCATTCGGCACAAGGGTTCGCGCGCACTCGCCTTGCCGCACGACTTCCCGGCGATCACGGCGGCGAAATCGGCGCTTCACGACGAATGGAAGAAGGATCCCATCGTCATCGGCATGGGCGGTTCGATTCCGGTCGGCGGCGACTTCAAGCGCACGCTGGGCCTCGACACCCTCTTCGTCGGCTTCGGCCTCGATGACGACCGCATCCATTCGCCGAACGAGAAATACGACCTCAAAAGCTTTCACAAAGGCACCCGTTCGTGGGCGCGGATTCTGGCGGCCCTGGCGAAGTAGGCTCCATTCCACATTGTCATTCCGGGGCGGCTCGTAGAGCCGAGCCCGGAATCCATAGCCGCTAGTGCATCGTGTGGAAAAGTGGGCCCGGTTTTCCACATCCGAACGATGCGCCAGCTTAGGAGTGGAGCATCGGATGGATCCCAAAAGTGCAAGTCCACTTTTGGGTCCGATGCTCTAACGATGCGGAATGACGCTCGACGCTGATCACCTCTCTTTGAGATGTTGTGTTTATGGATTCCGGGCTCCGCTACGCGGCCCCGGAATGACAGTGAAGCGTCTCACACCAATTCCCTGAGTGACGAAGTCACCGCGTTTGGCGGAAGTTCAACATATTCATCCGGCAATCTGAGCCGGTTCACCCATATGGGATGAAAGCCGAACGCCGCAGCGCCTGCGATGTCCCAGCGGTTGGAGGAGACGAAGACGACTTCGTTTGCGGCAACGGACAGCGCCTGCAACACGAGTTCATAGGTACGCGGGCTCGTCTTGAACATCTGTGCCGCGTCGACCGACAGGATCGCATCGAGATCGTCGGCAAGGCCAGCCGATTCCACCGCGGCGTTCAACATGCCCAGATCGCCGTTCGACAGGATGCCTGTTTTTAGCCCTTGACCTCGCAAGGCGGTCAGCGTCTCCCGCACCTCCGGGTAGGCATCAAGACTGCGATAAGCTTCCAGCAGGAGCGGCCTGACCGAACTGTCAATCTGCGGAAACCGCGCGAAGGCATAATCGAGCGCCTTCTCGGTCAGGGTCCAGAAGGGCTCGTAGCGGCCCGCGAGCGACAGCACCCAGGAATATTCGAGTTGTTTCGCGCGCCAGACTTCCGAGAAACGCGCCGCATCCGGACCGACTGCAGCCATGTGGCGGGCGACAGCCGAATGCACATCGAACAATGTTCCATAGGCGTCGAAGATGACGGCCTTCGTGCTGGCGGGGATAAGAGCGGAAAAGGACATGGGGCGATGGTCTCATTGGCGAAAAGCCATGGCAATCCGACCAATGATCAGTCCGTCTCATGGAACTCATCACAAGTCTTTATGCCCCAATCGCCGAAGGAACGATTGACGGTCGGGCCTCTAGGGGATTCGATGCGACAGGCATTCTGACCCAAAGGACGAGACAAGTGGCTTGGCATTCGCAGACCTGGAACTGGTTCAACGGCGCGTGGCATGAGGGCAATCCGCCCCTGATCGGGCCACGTTCCCACGTATCCTGGCTCGGCTCCTCCGTGTTCGATGGCGCCCGCGTGTTCGAGGGCGTTGCGCCCGATCTCGACCGGCATTGCGAGCGCGTGAATCGCTCGGCGCCCACCATCGGTCTCAAGCCCACCATGGATGTCCAGACGATGCTGGATCTCGTGCGCGAGGGCGTGAAGAAGTTCGCTCCGGGGACGGCGCTCTACGTGAAGCCCATGTATTGGGGCGAGGCCGAGGGCTTGGCGACCATCGCGCCGGATCCGGAATCGACCCAGTTCTGCCTGTCCCTCTTCGAGGCGCCGATGCCGGTGCCGGGCGGGCTCTCGGTGATGAAGTCGAGCTTCCGCCGCCCGACGCTCGAATCCATGCCGACCGACGCGAAAGCGGGCGCACTCTATCCCAACAATGCCCGCGTGCTTCGCGAGGCGAAGGAGAAAGGCTTCGACAACGCCCTCGTCTGCGACGCGCTCGGTAACGTGGCGGAGACCGGCACCTCCAATGTGTTCATGGCCAAGGATGGTGTGGTCTATACGCCTTATCCGAACGGCACGTTCTTGAACGGCATCACTCGCCAGCGCGTGATCCAGCTCCTGCGCGACGACGGTGCGACGGTGGTCGAAGGAACCCTGCGCTATGAGGACTTCGCCAGCGCCGACGAGATCTTCATCTCGGGCAACTATTCCAAGGTGATGCCGGTGCTGCGCATCGACAGCCGCGATCTCCAGCCCGGACCGTTCTACAGCCGGGCGCGCGAGCTCTACTGGGCCTTTGCTCATGACAAGGGGATCCTCAAGGCCGCTTGATGCGGTCGGAGATTTCCCCTGCGTCATCGACCTGTCGTCGATCTGTTAACGGACGGACATCCGGCTCCTGCAAGAGCAACCTCGCTAAGTAAGCAAATGAGGTTCTCACGATGTCCGTCCGTCTTCTCGCGGCGCTGCCGCTGACCGTGCTGCTCAGCACAAGCGCCCTGGCCCAGCAGCAATTTCCGGCCGTCCTTGCAGGCCATGCCGTTCTGCCCGCCCTGAGCTTCGTCGATGCTCCTGCGGATGCACCCGCCGATCTGAAGATTTCCGGAAAGTTCACCACGGGCAAGCGCATCGAGGCGCTCGACACCGTCGAGGGCACCTCGGGCGATCGTCCGACCGGCGTGAAGCTGCCCTTCCGCGGCCAGCCGCTTCAGGGCCATTCCGGCATCAAGTCGGTCGGCGACGGTACGTTCTGGGTGATCACCGATAACGGCTTCGGCTCCAAGGCGACGTCGCCGGATTCGATGCTCTATCTCAATCGCCACCGCATCGACTGGAACAGGGGAGCGGTTGAGCGTCTCGAGACGGTGTTCCTGCACGATCCGGACAAGAAAGTCCCGTTCCGCATTGCCAATGAGGCGACCGAGAAGCGGTATCTCACGGGTTCCGATTTCGACATCGAGAGTTTCCAGCCCATCGGCGACAAGATCTGGATCGCCGAGGAGTTTGGTCCCTACCTGATCAAGGCCGATCGCTCCGGCAAGATCGAGGCCGTCTATGAGACCCTGATCGATGGCAAGCCGGCCCGTTCGCCCGACCATTATGCGGTGACGACGCCTGCGGCTCCTAACGCGACCGTCAATTTCAACGTGCGCCGCTCCAAGGGCTATGAAGGCATGGCCGCTTCCAAGGACGGCAAGTTCCTCTATGCGCTTCTCGAAGGTCCCGTCTGGGACGCTGAAAAGAAGCAATGGGAGAATGTCGACGGACGCGAATATCTGCGCATCCTCGAATTCGATGTGGCGAACGAGAAGTGGACCGGCCGCCACTGGAAATACGGTCTCGACCAGAACGGCCTCGCCATTGGCGACTTCAACATGATCGATGGCACCACCGGTCTCGTCATCGAGCGCGACAACGGCGAAGGCACGGCCGACAAGGCCTGCCCACAGGGTGTAAAGCGGCCCGACTGCTTCCAGGATGTCGCGAAGTTCAAGCGTATCGTGAAGATCGAATTGTCGGATGCGAATGTGAACAATGCCGTGCGCAAGATCGGCTATATTGACCTCATGCAGATCGCCGATCCGAACAAGAAGGCGAAGAAGCCCCTCAATGACACTATGCTGACTTTCCCGTTCTTCACCATCGAGAATGTGGATGTGGTCGACGAGCGCCACATCGTCGTCGGCAACGACAACAATCTGCCCTTCTCCACGAGCCGCGAGCCCAACAAGCAGGATGACAACGAATTCGTCCTGCTCGATGTCGTGGACCTGCTGAAGGCCCGATAAGCGCGCCGTCCCGTTCCCGGCGGCCCGGGAAGGGGATCCAGTTTCAAGCGATGTGCTTGAGCGATGGATTCCCTTCCCCTCCAAGGGCTTCGCTCTTTCCGGCCGGGAATGACACGAAGAGCTCCAACAAACTTGTGATCGTCGGGAGGGACAAACCTCCTTGAGAAAACCCTAAATGGCTCCAGCATTGTGCCCAAAGCCGGAGCCATCGATGCGATTTGTTCTGAATAGCTTATTTGCCTTCAGCCTGCTCACGGCTCCGGCCGTTGCGGAATCGGTTGATCTGGAACTGGTCTTTGCGGCCGACGGCTCAGGTTCTATCGACGACGCCGAATTACGCCTCCAGCGCCAGGGCTGGGCCGATGCGCTCATGAGCCAGGACGTGCTGAACGGTGTCAAGGACGGCCACATCGGTGCGATTGCCGTTGCCTTCATGGAATGGGGCGGGCCGAGCTCGCAGGTGCTCATCGTCGACTGGCATGTGATCCGTGACGAGGCGAGCGCGCGGGTCTTTGCCGACAAGCTCATGAGCGCGCCGCGCGGCGCCTATGGCTACAACTCCATCTCGAACGCCATCGACTTCTCCGTCCGTCTCGTGGAGACCAACGCCCATGAGGGAACGCGCAAGATCATCGATGTGTCCGGCGATGGTCCCAACATGAACGGCCGGTCGCTGGAGCAGGCGAGGGCGGATGCGCTTGCCAAAGGTTTCACCATCAATGCCCTTGCCATCCGCCGCCCCGGCAGCGGACGGCCGGGCGGGCCTGGGGGGATGTCGCTCGAGGATTATTACGGCGAGAGCGTCATCGGCGGTCCCGGTTCTTTTGTCGAGATCGCCGACGAGACGCGGCCCTTCGCGGTGGCCGCCCGCCGCAAGCTCCTGACGGAAATCGCCGGAACGGGCGGAGCCTTGCGCCATGCTAGCCGCTGACCCCTAAGCCGGGGCTTGAAGACATCCTGGAGCAGGATGGTAAGGTGAGCCCATGGCGAATCTCGAAGATTGGATCATCGAACAGGGACTGCGGGGCACGGATGTCGGATCGCTGCTCGCCGGCCTCACCGAGCAGTTGGTCGCCGAGGGTATGCCGCTGGTCCGGTCCTATGTCGCCCTGCCGACCGTCAATCCGACAATCCGCGTCTATACTCATGTCTGGACCCGCTCGGCCGGCATGATCGTCGAGGGCGTCTCTCACGAGCGCAACGCTCTTGCCTTCGACCGAAGCCCCTTCGCCTACATGATGCAGACCGAGCAGACGAGCTGCTATTGGCTGGTCGATGATCCAGAGGCCCGGCAATTCGATGTTTTCGACGATGTGAGGCGAGAAGGCGGGACGGATTATCTGGCACGCCTGTTCAGTTTCGAGAACACCAGCGCTCCGGATCTCCGGGGCATCGGGATCTCCTTCTCCAGCTCTCGTCCCGAGGGATTCCGACCGGAGGAAATCGCTCGGATCGATTCGCTTCTGCCCCTGCTGGGCTTGGCAGCTTATCGCATGACGCTCTTTGACCTCACGGTTGCGATGCTCGACACCTATGTGGGGCTCTCCGCCGGCCGACGGGTCCTGAGCGGCGAGATCCGGCGCGGGTTTGGCACGACCATCACTGCCGCGCTTCTGTTCGCGGATCTGCGCGGCTTCACCACCCTGGCCGATACGGCTGGCTTGGACCTGATCGCACGGCTCGACCAGCATCTCGAAGCCATGGCGGACCCCGTGGCGGAGCAGGGCGGGGAAGTGCTCAAGTTCATGGGCGACGGCGTTCTGGCGGCATTTCCGATCACGGAGGAACGCTCCCGCGAGCAGGCCTGCGCGGCTGCCATTCGTGCGGCGCAAGCCGCGCTCGATCGCAACGCTACCGTCAACCGCCTCCATGCCCACGAGACGCCGCTCAGCCTTGATATCGCGCTCCATTGCGGAGATGTGTTCTACGGAAATATCGGCGCGGCCGGCCGCCTCGATTTCACGGTGATCGGCCCGGCCGTGAACGAGGTCAGTCGCATGGAGGCGCTCTGCAACAGCCTCGACTGCTCAGCCATTCTGTCCGACAGCGTCGCCTCAGTGAGTCCGGTTCCCGTCCGCTCCCTCGGCCGTCACCGATTGCGGGGCATCGCAGTGGAACGGGAGCTCTTTACCTTCGCCTCACTCAGCTCCTGGACAGCTTGAGCCTGACTGCACGCAATCAGGGCTCCGCTACCTCCAATCGATCCAACACGGCTTGCGTGATCCTTGCGCACCGGGCGCCGGCGAAAGGAAACGCGTCGGTGAGAGCGTTCGAAAGTGTCCGATCGAGGCTCTGCCGCAGGAGGCGACGGGCACGGTGAAGCCTCGTCTTCACTGTCTCGGGGCGCAGGCCGACATGAGATGCGGTTGCCTCGACGCTCATTTCCTCGATATCGCGAAGAACGAAGACGACACGGAAAGCATCCGGCAACTGATCCACGGCCCTTTCGATCAGGCGGCGGACTTCAGCGCGGGCAGCGGCGGCTTCGGGGTCCCCTTCCTGACGGGCCGAGGGCAGGTAGATCACACGGGCCTCTCCTTGTTCGTCGATCGTGTCGATATGCTTCAATTCGACAGAGGGACGTCGCTTCCGGAGACGCTCCAGCGCCTCGTTGAGTGCGATCCGCGTGAGCCAGGTCGCAAGGCGCGCTTCACCACGGAAGCCATCCAGATGGGTAAAGGCGCGAAAATAGGCTTCCTGAACGACATCCTCGGCCTCGGCATCGTCGCCGAGGACACTGCGCGCTATCCGATAGAGCTGCCGATTGTGGCGCTCCATGATCAGACGGAGGGCCGCACCGTCCCTGCACCGGGCCCTCTCGACCAGGGCCAGGTCATCCAGGTTGTCCAGCTGAGGCTTTACGACGAACCTCGGTTGCATCACCTATCTCCTGCGTCTTGCCGTTAGATGGTCGGGCGTCCCAAAGGTTCCCAAATGATACGGACCGCATTCATGTTCGGCGAACGATGCCTCGCTGCATGATCTCGTCAACCGATGGGAACGCCTGCAAAGCAAGGTCCGGGAGCGCCTGTGCTACGGACCCGCCCGGAGGAGGGCTGCCAGGACGCCCCACGATGATCCGCCCGACCATTCCGGCATGCTCGTGAGGGATGCAGAAGAAATCATACACGCCTTCCACTTTAAGCGTGACTGCAAAGGTCTCACTGGGAAGAAGATAATCCGAGTTCCAGGGCTCAGCCCCTTCAGGCATGCGGAGCGGGTGATCGAAGTTCTTCGGATGATAGGCCGTAGCCGTATGCGAGTTTCCCGGATCCAGGTTGATCCAGCGGATCGTCTGGCCCGGTTCGACGTGCAGGCCGATGGGATTGAACCACACATGGGAGCCGTCTGCCTTGCCCTGCATTCTGATCTCGACCGGTTCACTCGCGAAGAGCAGGCGGGGCGATGCCAGACCGGCGAGGATACCCCCGCCGATCTGCAGGACATGCCGTCGCGAGGGCATCACTTTGCCGCCACCCGCGTCTCATCGGCCTTCGGCACATGCCATAGGACGACATGGGCATGGGGCTTCTCGACACCGGGATGCCCGGCATTGAAATAGACATCCACATGGTCGACCTTGCCGCCGGGCGCGGCGAGATCTTCGAAGCGCTTGTCCTTGTTGGTGAGGTCCTCAACGGGGAGCATGTAGACCGTGCTGACGAGCTTTCCCTCGCGGTCATAGGCGAGGAACGGACCGGCAGGCAGGGTCTTGGGGTCGACATAGAGCTGACCTAATCCCGGCAGGAAATCGGGCAGCTTCACGAGTTCGCTCACCTTCTTGTAGGCGCCTGACGGCGGAGCCTTCTCGACCTGGTCGGCGGCCAAAGCCGGCATGGCGAGCGCGGCAATTCCAATCGCAGCAACGGCGAAGCGCAAGATCATGGTGTCATCCTCTCTAGAGCATCGGACCCGAAGTGGATTTGCACTTTTGGGACCCATCGATGCTCCATTCCTTAGTGAGCGCATCGCCGAGCGCGGAAAACCGGATCCACTTTTCCGCACGATGCGCTGGACCGGCATATCCCGGCACATCCGATTGGATGGATCCTCGGCAAGAAGGTTCCCGAAGAAATCTCGGACCTTGGGAATCTCGATCAGCGGCGGGACAATCGAACTCCCAACGCCTTGAGTCCCGCGAAGAGCGCACCGCCATAGATCAGCGCACCAGTACCTCCGAGAACCGCGAGCAGGATTTCGTTGCGCCAGACAGGGAGCATGGCGGTCCACTCTGCGAGAGGCTCGGGCGCGAACCAGGCGAAGGCAGCAAGCAGCAGGCTCGCCACGGCCACCGCGGCGGAGGTGCGGCCGAGGGTGTTGCTCGGGTTCATCCAGTCCTTGCGCATGGCGAGGAGCACGAGGAGGCCGAGATTGACCCAGATGCCGATGGCGGTGGCCAGCGACAGGCCCACGACGCCGTAGGGTCCGGTCAGGACGATCTTCAGGGCCACGTTGACGGCAACCGCCGTAAGCGAGGCGATAAGCGGCGTCACCGTATCCGAGCGCGAATAGAAGCTCGCCACGGCCGAGCGGATGAGAACGGCTGCGGGCAGGCCGATGGCATAGGCCGCGAGTACCGCACCGGAGCGCTGGGCCGCGACGGCATCGAACGCGCCGCGCTGGAACAGAGCCGACATGATGAGGTCGGGCATGGTCACGAAGGCCACGACGAACGGCGCCGCGAGCGCCAGCGTCAGGCCCACCGCCCGGTTCTGGGCACCATGGGCGCCCGCCACATCGCCTACCGCGATCCGGCGGCTCATCTCCGGCAGCAGCACGGTTCCGGCCGCGATGCCGATGACGCCGAGCGGCAGCTGATAGATGCGGTCGGCATAATAGAGCGAGGCCACCGCGCCTGTCGGCAGGAAGGAGGCGATGATCGTGTCGGCAAACATCGCAAGCTGCACGCCCGCCGAGCCGATCACGGCAGGCCCCAGAACCTTGAAGAAATGCTTCATGGCCGGGTCGAAGCGTGGCGCTTCGATCTCCGGCGCTACGCCGAGCCGCTTTGCTGAGACCCAGACCAGCAGCAATTCGAGCACGCCCGCGACCGTGACACCCCACGCTGCGGCATAACCGGCATTGGGGAACAGGAAGGCGATGGCCAAAGCTGCCACGATGGAGACGTTGAGCAGGACCGGCACGGCAGCGGCAGCTGCAAACCGCTCATGGGCGTTGAGGATGGCGGAGAGGATCGTCACCAGGGTGACGAAGAGGAGATAGGGGAAGGTGATACGGGTGAGCGTCACCGCGAGATCGAATTTCGCGGGATCGTCCGAGAAACCGGGGGCGAGCAGCGTCACCACCACCGGCATGGCGATCAGTGCCAGGACGAGCAGCACGATTTGTACGATCAGCATCAGGGTGCTGATGCGGCTGGCAAAAGAGCGGGCAGGGGCGGCGCCTTCCCGCTCCAGCACGCGCGCATAGGTGGGCAGGAATGCGCTGTTGAAGGCGCCCTCGCTGAAGATGGCACGGAAATGATTGGGGATGCGCGAGGCGACCACGAATGCATCGGCGATGGGGCCGGCGCCCATGATGGCAGCCAACACCACGTCGCGGATGAAGCCGGTGAGGCGCGAAACAAGCGTCCAGCCGCCGACGGAAAGGATCTTTCGAAACATCGGTCAGACCCGGCGCATGCGGTAGCTATCGGGAACGAGGTCGCTCGACACCTCCGCGGCGCCGCCGATCCGCTCGGCCACCACATAGAGTGGTCGCCGTTTCACCTCCGCGAAGATGCGGCCGACATATTCGCCGACGATGCCGAGCGACATGAGCTGGATGCCGGAGAAGAACATGATCGAGACGATGAGGCTCGGGAAGCCGGGGAGATCGGTGCCGAACAGGAGCGTGCGGATCATGAAGAACAGGGCGGTGGCAATCGACAGGATCGAGATCAGGAAGCCGATATAGGTCCAGATCCGTAGCGGCACGGTCGAGAAGGCGGCAATGCCGTCGAAGGCGAAGCGGAAGAGCTTCCTGAAGCTCCATTTCGAGGTGCCGAACTGGCGCTCCTCCACGACGAAGGGCACGCCGATGGCCTTGAAGCCGATCCAGGCGTAGAGGCCCTTCGAGAAGCGGGCCTTTTCCCCCAAGGTCCGCAACACCTCGACGCCCTTGCGGTCGATGAGGCGGAAATCGCCCGCCCCTTCGGGCAGGCCGATTTCGCCGAAGCGGGAGAAGAGCTGGTAGAACAGATGAGCGAAGCCGCGCTTGACGTGGGTCTCATCGGACCGGTCCGTGCGCTGGCCATAGACCATCAGGTAGCCGTCCCGCCAGCGCTCCACGAAGGTTTCGATCATCTCCGGCGGATGCTGCAGGTCGGCGTCCATGATCACCACCGCGTCGCCCTGGGCGTGATCGAGGCCGGCCGCGATGGCGATCTCTTTGCCGAAATTGCGGCTGAAGGACACGGCGCCGACCCGGGGCTCGGCGAGGCTGATCTCCTTGATTCTGTCCAGGGTATCGTCCCGGCTGCCGTCATCGACGAAGACCACCTCCCAGACCGACGTGATCCGGTTGAGGATGGGGAGTAGCCGTCTGCACAGCGGCGCAATGTTCGCGCTCTCGTTGTGCACGGGAATGATGACGCTGAGCTGAGGCGACGCCACTGAAAGAACCCTTGATTGTCGGGCGCATCAAGAGCCGAGTTTGCGCCATTGCTCAAGAGCATTAGGGTGCGGCAAAGCCGATTTTAAGGACATTCATGGGTTCCTTTCGTTACGTCATACTCTGCGCCGACGATTTCGGCCTTGCCGATGGGGTCAGCCGGGGCATCGTGGAACTGGCAGAGATAGGCCGTTTGTCCGCAACCGGAGCGATGACCAATATGCCCGGCTGGCGCCGGGCGGCACCGAGCCTAATGCCTCTTCGCGATCGGATTATAGTCGGATTGCATCTCAATCTGACCACAGGATCGCCTTTGAGCCCTATGCCCGGGCTGGCCTCGTCGGGAGTGTTTCCGGCCTTGAAGGACCTGTTGCCGAAGGCCTTGAAACGGCAATTGCCTCAGGCGGAGATTGCCGAGGAAATCCGCCGCCAGATCGACGCCTTCGAGGAGGTCTTCGGTGAGGCTCCGGCCTTTATCGACGGTCACCAGCACGTCCATGTCTTGCCGATGATCAGGCCAGCCCTGATCGAGGCTCTGAAGGCGAGGAGCTATGCCGGGCGCGTTTGGCTACGCGATCCATCGGACAAAATCACCGCGATCCTGCGCCGCCCCATCGGGCGCAATAAGGCGTTCATCGTCAAATCCCTTGCCCGAGGCTTTTCCCGAAGCGTCCGTGCAGCGGGCTTCCAGACGAACAAGGGCTTTTCGGGCTTTGCTCCACTCGATCTTTCGGTTCCGGCCGCTCGGGTCTTCGAAGAGGCGTTCTCGAAGCTCGGGCCTCGCCCCCTCGTCATGTGCCATCCGGGCTACGTAGACGATGAGCTACGGGCCCTCGATCCCGCTCTGGAAAGCCGGGTGGAGGAGCTGAAATACTTGAAGTCGGACGCTTTTCGCGAATTGCTGGAGCAGCGGGGGTTGCGACTAAGCCCTGAGATTGCATGAGACCAAGGCCCTGAAAGCCTCGTCTTAAGGTCAAAACCGACTATATTTCCTGGAAATCCGAGCCTTGAGTTGGTTCACTCTGAACTATTCCTCGAGGCCGTGCTGTCAGGGGCGATGTCCGCTGGGCTGAAGGGCCCGTGGGAGCGAGACGATGCAGGATGCGCCCTCCGTCAACGAGACCGATCGGGTGGCGACACTCGCCCTCTACCGGATCATGGATACGCCGCCGGAATTTGCCTTCGACGCCGTGACGGAGCTTGCCGCCGAGGTGTGCGGCTGCCCGGTCGCGCTGATCAGCCTGATGGACGAGCGGCGCCAGTGGATGAAATCGAAATACGGCCTGCCCGCCGACTACACCGAATGCCCGCGCGAGATCACGGTCTGCAACGCCACCCTTAACTCAAACGATCTCGTCTACGTGCCGGACCTGACCACCCATGAACGTTATAAACATCTGCCCATCGTCACAGAGGAGCCGCATGTGCGCTTCTATTGCGGCATGCCGCTCATCAATCGGGAAGGCTATGCCCTGGGTACGCTCTGTGTCGTAGCGTTCGAACCGCATGAGCTGCGCCCCTCCCAGCGCGAGGCCGTCCGCCGTTTGTCGCAGCAGGCGATGGCGCTGCTCGAGCTGCGACGACAACTCATTGAACGTGACGCACTCCTGGAGGAGCTGGCGCAGGCCAAGACATCCGCCGAGCACGCGAGGGATCAGTCCGATGATCTCCTGCGGAATATCCTGCCTCAAAAGGTGGCCGAGGAACTGAAGGCTAGCGGTCACGTCGAGCCTCGCTTCCACGAGGCCACAACGATTCTGTATGCGGATTTCAAGGAATTCACGCTTCTGACGGAAACCCTCGATCCAGCCCGGCTTCTCGCCCAGCTCGATCAGAATTTCGGGCGGTTCGACGACATTGCCAAGCGGAACCGGCTAGAGACCATCAAGACGATCGGCGATGCATATCTCTGTGCAGGCGGCTTGCCCGAGGCCAATCGCACCCATGCCATCGATACCTGCCTAGCCTCTCTGCAGATGCAAGCCTTCATCCATAATGCCAACCGGCAGCGCGAAAAACTCCGGCTTCCGTCCTGGGAGCTGCGCATCGGGGTCAATTCCGGCTCGGTGATCGCCGGTATCGTGGGACAGCGGCGTTTCACCTACGATATCTGGGGCAATTCGGTGAATGTCGCTCAGCGCCTGGAGGAGGCCTGCGAGCCCGGAAGGGTGAATATCTCGGCAAGCACGCTTCACCACGTGGCACGCTTGTTCCAGACCGAGCCGCGTGGGCAGGTGGAGGTCAAGCATATCGGCGCGGTCGACATGTATTTCCTCGACCGCATCCGGCCGGAATTCAGCGCGGATCCCGAGGGGTATATGCCGAATGCGGAGTTCTGGAGAGCGAGCGGGACGGCCTGAAAGCAAGACGGGCTTCCGAGAGCGCAGGAGTGGTTGAATACGCGTCGTGCGGCCCTCTGGGTCCGATGCCCTAGCGCATCGTGCGGAAAAGTGGATCCGGTTTTCCGCCTTTAATGATGCGCCAGCCAAGAGAGGAAGCATCGGAATCGATCCCAAAAGTGGACTCCACTTTTGGGTCCGATGCTCTACCGGATGAGAAGCGCGGTCGCGTAGAGGCCCAGGCCGAAGACGATGTGTCCGACGATGTTGAGCATCCTGATCTGGTTCGCATTCGGCCGCTTGGAGGCCGCGATGCCCGCACCCATGCCCGGCTGAAGTAGGAACCAGCCGGCACCGACCGTGACGAGTCCGACGACGAGAGGTGGGACCAGCGTGGGCTGCTGCGCCCAGCCGGAGGGCGTCACAGCGAGCAGGATGGCGGCGAAGAGGATCCCGACGAAGTAATGGCCGATCCAGCCGGCTGCCAGCTCATGGGAGAAAGGCGGAGCCTTCGCGATATCGTCGTGAAAGACCTTGCCGCCGGCAAGATGGCAAAACCAACGCCCGACAGGAGCCCAGTTGGCGCCGGGAAGCCCGAAGACATGCTTCAGCAGCAAACCCCACAGATCGAAGATGGCGGTTGCACCGACGCCGATCAGAATGGAGCGGAAGAGGAAATCGGCCACGGTGCAGTCCTTTGGAAAATGACATGAAACGGGCCTCCGAAGAGGCCCGCTTGACGTGCTGTTATTGTGCTTACTTCGTCGCGTTCTCGTACATCTCTTCCACATGTTCCCAGTTCACGAGATTGTCGAGGAACGCTTTGAGATAATCGGGACGGCGGTTGCGGTAATCGATGTAGTAGGAATGCTCCCACACGTCGCAGCCGAGGATCGGCTGGGCGCCGTGCACGAGGGGGTTCTCGCCATTCGGGGTCTTCATGATCGTGAACTTGCCGTCCTTCACGGCAAGCCAGGCCCAGCCGGAGCCGAACTGGCCGACGCCGGCCTGGATGAAGTCCTCCTTCATCTTGTCGACCGAGCCGAGGTCCTCGACGATCTTCTTCTCGAGCTTGCCGGGAAGGGCGCCGCCGCCGTTCGGCTTCATCCACAGCCAGAAGTGGATGTGGTTGTAATGTTGGCCGGCATTGTTGAAGAGGGCCTGATTCTTGCCGTAGGAGCCTTTCACGACCTCTTCGACGCTCTTGCCCTCGAATTCCGTGCCTTTCAGCAGGTTGTTGCCGGTGTTGACGTAAGCTGCATGGTGTTTGTCGTGGTGAAACTCCAGGGTTTCCTTCGACATGTAGGGCTGCAGGGCATCATAGGCATAAGGCAGTTCGGGCAGAGTGAACGACATCGGCGTCTCCTTTGGATTGAGCGACCTGGAGCATCGGACCCAAAAGTGGAAACCACTTTTAGGATCGATCCGATGCCCCTCTTGCGACTGCGCATCGCCCGATGCGGAGAACTGGATCCACTTTCCGCACGATGCGCCTGAGCGTTAGTTAAAGCGCGACCTGCCCGAGAGCAACGGCCAAGCTGCGGACTTTTTTCTGCTTAAGCTTCCCAGCCAGTTGCCTTTTGCCTATAGAGGCATAGCTTTGCCTTGATTATCTTTGGTTTGCGTATGATGGAGACGGCATGATCATCGCTCTTCTGGCCCTCGCTTTTGCGATGATCGTTGGTGGGCTGCTCGCTGTAATTTTCGGATGGGATATCGTTCTGGTCGAACGTGGCTGGACGATGGTGATTGCCGGCAGCGTCATGGCTGCAAGCGGCGCCCTCCTGCTCGGCATCGCCGCCGCGGTCTCCAAGCTGGCTAAGATCGAGACCCGGCTGTTGCAACTCCAGGGCGGCCCCGATGAGGAGGCCCTCCTCGGGACGCCGAAGTCCGCGAAGGGCCTTTCGCTGGCAGCGCTCTCCGGCGGCCTCGTAGCCGGAAAGGCGGCCGCCGAGGCCGAGGAGGTCGAGCATCCTGAGGAGGTGCAACCTACGCTTCCGCTCTTCGAGGAAGAGGACAAGCGGGAGCCGATCAAGGAAGAGGTGAAGGTTGCCGAATGGCCGGAAGAGTCGCGGACCCCCGAATCGGTTGTGCCGTTCCCGCCCAGAACCAGCCTGCCCCCGGCACCCTCCCGTGAAGAAGACGAACTCGCCATGAAGGTGCCCGACTTCCTCCTGGCGGAGCGGACGCGCGATGCGGATGAAGAGCCACGTGTCATCGACGGTGCCGACATCTATCATCGCGACCAGGATGAGCGTGAACCCGAGCCGCGCGACCTCGACGAAAGTGACGATCGTCCGAAGCCTGTTGCTGAGATCGTTTCAGAGCGTGAGCCGGAGCCCGAACCTGCCGTAACAGAGGAAGTCGAAGAGAAAGCGGAATTGGAAGACGATACCGCTGCCAATATGTCTCGTTCTCCTGTCGTCGTCGGCACCTACAACTCAGGCGACAACAAGTATGTCATGTTCTCGGATGGGTCGATCGAGGCGCAGACGCCGAGTGGCGTGTTCCGCTTCCAGTCCCTGGACGAGCTGAAGGAGTTCATCGCTGCGGGAGGCGAAGGTAAATCCTCGTCCTCTATCTGAAGAGGGGAGCCAGTGCGCGGAAATCGTCCGTGGCCGCTTCTCCCATCCATTCGAAGACAGCCATCTCCGTCGTCGCCCAATGGCAGCCTGCATGAAGCAGCCGCGCGCAGGCGGCATCGACACTGTGGCTTGAGCGGCTCGATACCGCATCCCCAACCACAAAGACATCCAGTCCCATGCTTCTGAACTCCAAAGCGCTCTGCAACACGCAGATATGAGCTTCGGTTCCGCAGATCACGAGCTGATTCAGGCCGCTGCCACGCAGGGTCGCAATGCGCTCGGCAATCGCGGGATCGCGTGCGGCTGAGAAGGTGGTTTTGGTCAAAGTGACCGCGTCAGGCGGCAGCACCTCCTGCACCGTCGGCAGGGTTGCTCCGAGGCCCTTGGGATATTGCTCCGTTACCGTAACGGGAATGCCCAGCCTATTCGCGGCTTCCAGCAGGATCCGCACATTCCTTAAGGTAGTCTCGCCTTCATGAATGGCAGGCATGAGGCGCGCCTGGAGGTCGACGACGATGAGGTGAGAGCGTTTCGCGTCGAGCAGCATGGCGCCTTACGTGTCCGGATTGAAGGTGGGGGGCTCGGTCGGGATCGGCATCTGCATCGAGAAGCGCAGTCCCTCCTCAGGGAAATCCATGGACACATTAGCCTGCAGCTGCGTGGCCAGCACGCGCTGAAGCAGGCGGGTGCCGAAGCCCTGGCGTGTCGGCGTGCTCACCCGCGGCCCCCCTTTCTCGATCCAGGAGAAATGCAGCAGCGGACGCTCCCGGTCGAGGATCTCCCAGCGCACCGCGACCTGGCCGCCGAAGGTCGACAACGCCCCGTGCTTGGCCGCATTGGTGGTCAGCTCATGGATCGCCATGCCGATCGGCACCGCCGCCTCCGACGGCAGCTCGAGCGGCGGCCCTGCGATCGTGATGCGGTTGCGCGCCTCGTCCTCGTAGGGGCCGAGCTCGGTCTGGACGAGCTCCTCCAGGTCGGCCTTCTGCCACAGGTCCTCGGTGAGCAGGTTATGGGTGCGGGCGAGCGAGACGATGCGGCCGACGAAGCCCTGGTAGAACTCGTCGATGCTCGAGGCGGTGCGGGCGGTAGATCCGACGATGGCCTGGACGGTGGCGAGCGTGTTCTTGACCCGGTGATGCAGTTCCCGGATCAGAAGATGCTGACGCTGCTCAGCATGCTTATGTTTGGTCACATCGATGTTGACGCCGATAATGCGGGATGGGCTGCCATCCTCGCCGTAGAAGATCATCATGCTGCCTTCGATATAGCGGAAGGTGCTGTCCGGCAGCGGAATGCGATGCGCGAAGGCCAGTTCGTGATCGCCTCGGGCGATGGCCTCGCGAAAGGTCTTCTCGAACTTGGCGACATCGGCGGGATGGATGCGCGAGCTCCACCCTTCGTAGTTTCCTTCGAAGCTGCCGGGCGCGATCCCGAAGAGATTCTCCTGCTCCGGCATCCAGGTGATGGCTCCGCTGGCCACGTCCCAGTCGAATACGCCGATCCGCGCTGCGCGCTGCGCCAGAGCCAGGCGCTCCTCGCTCTTGCGCAAGGCCGCTTCCGTCTCCTTCAGGTTATGGATGTTGATGCTCATTCCGATCTTGCCCTTGAAGTCGCCGTCGGGGCCATAGAGAGATCCAACCCGCACGGCGTGCCAGTGATAGGTCCCATCGGCGGCTCGGTAGCGCATTTCGGCTTCCAGCACGTCGGATGTGGCGTTCTTGGCGTCAGCCATGATCTTTGCAAGATCTTCCGGGTGGACGATCGACAGCCAGCCGTGACCGAGCGTCTGTTCGCGGGAGAGACCAGAGAATTCAAACCAGCTCTGCTCGTTCACGTAATAGATCAGCTCAAGCTCCGGCGTCGCGATCCATGCAAAGCCTGGCAACGCCCGGGTGAAGGTGCGAAACCTGAACTCGGTTTCGTGCAGGCTCCGTTCAGCGCGCAGCTTCTCAACGGCTGTCCAGGCGCGCTCTGCCACGTCCTCTGCCAGCGATACATCACTATCCGACCAGGAGCGAGGGGTGGATGAAATCGTATAGAGGACGGCCGTGATGTGACCGTCCTTGAGCAGAGGGACCGTGAGAACGGCCCTGGCGTTAAGCGTACTGTAGAAGCTCTGGAGGGCAGGGGTTCCCGTTCGCGGATCGGTTGCGACGTCCTCGATGGTCAGGGTCTGTCCCACCCTCGAATCGTCGATCATGCCGTGCAGAAATTCCTGCAGGCGGTAGGCACGGCCCTCATTGCTGATCGCGCCCCTGGACCATTCCCGTTCGACGAGAACGACGCCGCGGCTGTCGTCGACCTCGCCGTAGCCGACGCAATCCGCCTTCAGGAGCTGGCCGATGCGCTCGGCCGTCGCTTCCATGATCGCAAAGGGATCCTTGAAGCTCCGCAGTTGCTCGTTCAGGTTCAACAGATAGTCCTGGCGGCGCTGGATGTCCTTGAGCTCTTCCTTGGCACGCTCCCGCTCGGTCACATCTTGCGTGACGCCGACTAGGCGGACTGCCTTGCCATTCTCGAAAATCGGAGTGCCTCTCACGCGGAGACGACCGATGTAGCCGTCGGGACGGACGACGCGATGCTCCACGTTGAAGTCGGATCGGGTGGCCAGGGCATAGGTAACAGCCTGGTTGATCCGCTCGACATCACCCGGGTGCTGCAATTTCTTCAGCTTTTCAAAGGTCAGAAGTTCATCGGATGCCAAGCCAAGATGAGCTTTGCAGGTTGAATTTGCGGTTATCTCGTTCGTCACGAGGTCGCGTTCCCAGGATCCCAGCCGGCCGATCTCGAGCGCCAGCCGCAGCGCGGCACTGTTCCCCCGCGCGTCACTCTCGATCGCGGCGTGGCTCCTTTCCTGCGTGCCCGCAAGCCGCTCGGCTTGCGGAGCAACGGCTCTTGGAAAGTGAGGAATTTCGACCCTGTTGGTCATGAACAATGCTCTTGAGCTGCGCCTGCTGCTTTCTAAGCCCTTATCGAGGCTACGTCACCTCGTGCCCTAAAGTCATGCCAATGAGGCAGCAATAAAGCAGAGGAGGTACCGAACATTAAACAGAAGGTTAATTCACGGAATGATCGGGGTTGAAGAGCGGGGGCTCGCCGGGAATAGGCATGATCATGGTAAAATGGAGGCCTTCACTCTGGAAATCCATGGACACATTAGCCTGCAACTGCGTGGCCAGCACGCGCTGAAGCAGGCGGGTGCCGAAGCCCTGGCGTGTCGGCGTGCTCACCCGCGGCCCCCCTTTCTCGATCCAGGAGAAATGCAGCAGCGGACGCTCCCGGTCGAGGATCTCCCAGCGCACCGCGACCTGGCCGCCGAAGGTCGACAACGCCCCGTGCTTGGCCGCATTGGTGGTCAGCTCATGGATCGCCATGCCGATCGGCACCGCCGCCTCCGACGGCAGCTCGAGCGGCGGCCCTGCGATCGTGATGCGGTTGCGCGCCTCGTCCTCGTAGGGGCCGAGCTCGGTCTGGACGAGCTCCTCCAGGTCGGCCTTCTGCCACAGGTCCTCGGTGAGCAGGTTATGGGTGCGGGCGAGCGAGACGATGCGGCCGACGAAGCCCTGGTAGAACTCGTCGATGCTCGAGGCGGTGCGGGCGGTAGATCCGACGATGGCCTGGACGGTGGCGAGCGTGTTCTTGACCCGGTGATGCAGTTCCCGGATCAGAAGATGCTGACGCTGCTCGGCCAGCTTGCGGTCGGTAATGTCCTGAAGAACGCCAGTAATTCCGCTTAACGAGCCGTCTTGCGCATAGGTGGTCTGCCCTTGTGAAGCGACCCAGATTTGCGCATCGTCATCGAAACACTTGATGCGATACTCGACGCTATAGGGTCCCTGATGCTCGACCGCTTTCTCCATAGCGGCCTCCATGCGGTTCAGATCAACCGGATTCATTCTTTTCTGGAGATCTGCCGCTGGAAGGATCGAGCCGTTAGGAAGGCCAAAGATTTCAGCCGCCCTGTCTGAGAAAGTGATGAGATTGGTTGCAGCATCCCAACTCCAATCACCCATCTTGGCGGCCTGAAGGGCGATGCGGAGCTGCTCTTCGCTCTTGCGCAGGGCTTCTTCCGTTTCCTTGAGATCGTGGATGTCGACACTGGTGCCGACCCAGCCCTTGAACTCTCCGGTTGGAGAACGAATGGGAGCGCCCTGGATCAAGTGCCAGCGATAGGTACCCTCATGCGATCGGTAGCGCGCCTCGCTTGTATAGGATGTCTGATGGGTGACGACAGGCACCAGCTCTTCCCTCATCCTCGTCATGTCGGCGGGATGAATCACTCGCATCCAGCTATGGCCCAGAGCCTCCTCGGGCGGCAGGCCCGAATAGGCCACCCAGCGCTCATTCGTGTAGAGCAGCTCGATATTGGGGTTGAGGATCCATACCAGAGCCGGGAGCGATTCCGCGATGAGACGGAAGCGGGCATCGGTCTCGCGCAGTTCGATTTCTGCGCGTGCTTTTTCAACGGCCGTCCATGTTCGCTCAGCCACATCCTCCACGAGGGATAACTCGTCTCCGAACCACGCCCGGGGTTCGGCGGAATGCATGTAGAGCACGGCGGTCAGCCGCTGGTTCTTCAGGAGCGGGACCGCAAGAGCCGCGCGGGCATTGATCGTGCTATAGGCCGTCTGAACTGCCGGATTATCTGCCCTAGGATCGCTCCTGATGTCCTCGACGAAGATGGGATGCCCCTGTTTGAGTTCCGCCATCATGGTCGGGAGGAAATCGTAGAGACGGTAAGCGCGACCCTCGTTGCCAATGACGCCCTTGGACCATTCGCGCTCCACCAGAATGACGCCGCGTTCCTCGTCGACCTCGCCATATCCAGCACAGTCCACTTTCAAGAAGCGTCCAAGATGTTCTGCCGTGGTTTCCATGATCGCATCGGGATCATCCAGGCTGCGCAGGTGGTCGTTCAGGTTCAGGAGGAACTCCTGGCGGCGCTGAGCCGAATGCATGTCCTCCTTGGCCTTCTCCCGCGCCGTCACATCCTGGGTGATGCCCATGAGACGGACGGGCTTGTCGCCCTCGAAGACCGCGCCGCCGCGCACGAGAACGCGCCCGATGCGTCCGTCCGGACGGATGACCCGATACTCGACATTGAAATCGGTCTTCGTCTTGAGCGCGAAGGCCATGGCCTGGTTAATGCGCTCGACATCGCCGGGATGAACGAGCTTCTGGAATTCATCCTGGGTAAGGGTGGTCTCTGGCGGAAGGCCGAAATTGGCCTTGAAGGCAGGCGTGCCGGTGATTTCCCCGGTCTCGAGATTGCGTTCCCATGCCCCGAGCCTGCCGATATCAAGCGCCATGCGCAACTTGCCGTTGCTCAGGCGAAGAGATTGCTTCGTCTCACGGAGGCGCCGTTCCAGATCGGCAAGCAGCTGTTTGTCGCTTTCCCTGTGGGAAGCAACATCGGCGGCCGTCTCTGAATGGCCCCTCTTCGTCATCGACGCGTGCTCTCGAAAATCCCTGATGTCTCATTGCCGCCTCAACTTGTGCGGCAGGATATGGTACAACGGGACATAGGGCTTCGCGTCAAGTCTGAAAGCCCCCGATCGACTTGATGGCGAACGTGTAGGCGAGGGCAACCTCCTCCAGCCGATCGAAGCGGCCTGCAGCGCCGGCGTGCCCGGCCTCCATGTTGAGTTTGAACAGAATCGGCCCGCCGCCCGTCATGGTGGCCCTGAGTCTGGCGACCCATTTCGCCGGCTCCCAATAGGTCACGCGAGGATCGGTGAGACCGGCAAGTGCCAGGATCGCCGGATAGGCCTGTGGCTTCACATTGTCATAAGGCGAGTAGGACAAAATCGAGTGGAAAGCCGTCTCGTCCGCGGCTGGATTGCCCCATTCGGGCCATTCGGGCGGGGTGAGGGGCAATTCGCTGTCCAGCATTGTGTTGAGCACATCGACGAACGGCACCTCGGCGATGATTCCGGCAAAGAGATCCGGCGCCATATTGGCCACCGCTCCCATGAGCATGCCGCCCGCGCTGCCGCCATGAGCGACGATGCGACCGCGGGACGTGTAGCCGGCCTTGATGAGCGCCTCCCCGCAGGCGATGAAGTCCGTGAACGTATTCGTCTTTTTCTCGCGCTTGCCGTCCATGTACCAGCGCCAGCCTTTTTCCGTGCCGCCGCGGATATGCGCGATGGCATAGACGAAGCCACGGTCGACGAGAGACAGGATTCCGGTGCGAAAGCTCGCGGGCATGGACATGCCGTAGGAGCCGTATCCGTAAAGCAGGCACGGTGCCGATCCATCGAGCGCGACCTCGCGTCGATGGACAAGCGAAATGGGAACCTGCTCACCATCGGGAGCCGTGGCGAACAGGCGGCGGGTTACGTAGTCGATCGGGTTATGGCCGCTCGGTACTTCCTGCCGTTTGCGGAGAACGCGCTCACCGGTGCGCAGATCATAGTCGATCACCTCACTCGGCGTGGTCATGGACGAGTAATGGTAGCGGATGACATCCGTGTCGAATTCATAGCCTGCCGAAAAGCCGAGCGAATAGGCTTCCTCTTCGAACGCGACCGTTTCCTCACGGCCCGTCGAGAATTCTCTCAGGACGATGCGTGGCTTTGCATTCTCCCGCTCCAGGCGCACGAGATAGCGGGCGAGCGCCACGACGGAGAGGATCATCGTGCCGGCGCGATAGGGCACGAGATCCTGCCAGTGGGTGCGTCCAGGCGTTGCGACGGGAGCCGTGACGATCTTGAAGTCTTCGGAGCCGTCCGCATTGGTGAGAATGATCAGGCTATCGCCGTGATGCTCCACGTCATACTTGAGTTGCGGTGTGCGCGGTTCGACGAGGCGCGGCTTGGCCGACGCATCGGCTCGGTCGAGCAGCCAGATTTCGGAGGTTTCGTGATCGCTTGCCTCGATGAGGACGAAGGCTTCCGATTGCGTGACACCAAGTTTGACGAAGAAGCCGGGATCCTTTTCTTCGTAGATCACTTCGTTCTGCTCAGGGCTTGAGCCGAGAAGGTGGCGCTTGATACGCACAGGCCGGTGGTTCTCGTCGAGTTCGACATAGTAGAAGCCGGAGGAATCATTGAGCCATACGGCGCCGCCGGAGGTTTGAAGCACCTCGTCGGGAAGATCGGTACCGGTCTCAAGATCTCGCACGCGAATCGTGAAGTATTCCGAGCCCTTGATATCCGCGCCCCAGGCCATCAGACGATGGTCGGGTGAATGATCCGCTCCGCCGAGATCGAAGAAGGGGTGGCCCTCGGCCTCCTTGTCTCCATCCAGCATGATGGTCTCGGACCCACCGTCGCGCGGCTGTCTGCAGACGAGGGGATGCTGACCGCCTTCACGGTAACGGGTGAAATAGGCAAAGGGCCCATCCGGCTCCGGAACGGTGGAATCGTCCTCCTTGATACGCCCGCGCATCTCCGCCACGAGCCGGGCTTGGAATTCCTCCGTGCCGGTGAAGGCTGCCGCTGCGTAGGCATTCTCCTGTTCCAGGACGGTGCGGATGGAGAGATCAAGGGCCGACGGATCCTTGAGGACCTCTTTCCAATTCTCCGCCTTCAACCATGCGTAATCGTCTTGAACCCGAATCCCATGTATTTCGACAGCATGCGGTTTGGTTGGAACGCTGGGGGTTGCTGGCTGGGGATGGAAGGGAAGGCGCTCAATATTCATGAAATCGTCCGGTCAAATCATCAAGAAGGGGATTATGCACAGATAACCGGGATTTCCCACGGCAGGTCCATGTCGGGCTTAAAAGCCCTCAATCGTCCAAAACAGGTGCCTTTCTAGTTACTTCTTCGGATCGGAATGATGAAATTTATGTGATGAAAGCCTTAACCTATGGCTGAAGGCATTAACTGTTCAACGTAGGTTTATTGCACAGTGATAGTTGATACGAAGTTTTCCAAAGTTTTCCTTTTGCACATCTTGCAATACGGCTGAATTTGCCATACTTGGACGAGCGAGCACGATTTCTGTGCAAGTACGGTGCGGCTCAAGGAAGAAGCAAGCATTGCTTCAGACAAGAATGCTCAAATATAGGTTGAAATGCTTTTTTGAGCCATTCGAACGGGCCGGAAAGGAAGAAAATCAAAATGAGCGACAACATCGCTGCTTCGAACTACATTGAGTTGGCTGCGGATATCGTTTCGGCTTACGTCAGCAACAATTCTGTTCCTTCGGGCGACCTGCCGACCCTGATCAACGACGTCCATTCGGCTCTTCTGCGTGTCGGGGGCGGCACCGTGGAAGCGCCTGTTGAGGCGCCGAAGCCGGCAATCCCGGTGAAGAAGTCCGTCACGCCGGATTACATCGTCTGCCTCGAGGACGGCAAGAAGTTCAAGTCGCTGAAGCGCCATCTGCGCACGCAGTACAACATGACCCCCGAGCAGTACCGCGAGAAGTGGGCTCTGCCCGTCGATTACCCGATGGTGGCTCCCAACTACGCCAAGGCTCGCTCGGAGCTCGCCAAGGAAATGGGCCTCGGCCAGCAGCGCCGTAAGCGCCGCTCCTCGCGCAGCAGCAGCTAAGGTCAGCCTTCAAGGCTGAAATCAGCCGCCCCAAGGGGCGGCTTTTTGCTTTTTGATGCCCGCCTGTCGGCCGCTTGAGCAAACCGGCTCCGATAGGCGGCAGGGCTCGTGCCGAGCCGCGCCCGGAAATGGTGGCGAAGAGTGGCCGCGGAGCCAAAGCCGGTCGCATCCGCAATGCTCTCGATGGAATGGCCTGTGGTTTCCAGCAATTCCCGGGCGCGAACCAGGCGCTCGTTGAGCAGCCATTCCCCCGGCGGCTGGCCGGTCGCCGCCTTGAAGCGGCGCAGGAAGGTGCGCACGCTCATCCCCGCTTCCGCAGCCAGCTCCGCGACCGGTTGTTCCTCGCCAAGGCGCGCCCGCATATGGTCGAAGAGGGGCGCAAACCGGAGGCCCTCGCGGGCCGGCGGCACGGGGCGCTCGATGAATTGCGCCTGGCCGCCCTCGCGATGGGGCGGCACCACGAGGCGGCGGGCGAGGCGGTTGGCGATCTCGGGTCCGAAATCCGCGCGCACGACATGCAGGCAGAGATCGATGCCCGCCGCGCTGCCAGCGGAAGTCAGAACCCTGCCTTCGTCCACATAGAGAACATCTGGCTCTACTTTGATGTCAGGATAGATCGTCGAAAGGTTTTCGACATGGTGCCAGTGCGTGGTCGCGCGCCTGCCAGACAGAAGCCCTGTCGCGGCAAGTACAAAGACGCCGGAGCAGATGGACATGAGGCGCGCGCCTCTATCGTGAGCCTTCCTCAGAGCTTCGATCAGCACTGTGGGGACAGGCTCACTATGGGCCCCGCGCCAGCCGGGGATGACGATAGTGTCTGCCTGATCCAGCAATTCGAGCCCGCCATCCGCCATGATCTGGAAGCCGCCGATGGCCCGCAACGGACCGGGCTCAATGGCGCAGACCGCGAAGCGATACCAATCCGGGCCCATCTCGGGCCGGGGCAGGCCAAAGATCTCGACGGCGATGCCGAATTCGAAGGTGCTCAAACGGTCATAGGCGAGGGCGACGACGAGGCGGTTTGGCATGATGTTTACGTCTGTTGGCAGAAGCGCCACTTTCCACCATGACGCCTTCCGGGAAATCTGGCGACGGCTTTTTCACAAGGAGGTTGCCATGCCAACGAGTACCGTCGCCGCCATTCCTGCTGCCGCGCCGTCCAGGGCCGCTGAGCATTTCGCAAGTCGCCTATCGTTCGAGACGGATTGCGCCGACGTGCACCAATCCCTTTCGGGCGGACCCGTCGATTTCGTGCTCCTCGATGTGCGCGGTCCCAACGCCTATGCGCGCAGCCATGTGCCCGGTGCGCTCACTCTCCCGCATCGGGAGATGACGGCGGAGCGCATGGCCACTTGGCCCGAGAGCACGCTGTTGGTGGTCTATTGCGCTGGGCCGCACTGCAACGGCGCGGATCGCGCTGCCTTGAGGCTGTCGCAGCTCGGCCGCCCGGTCAAACTCATGCTCGGCGGCATGACGGGTTGGGCTGACGAAGGCTTTCCCTTTGTGCAGGGCTCCGAGCCTGGATCACTGGCAGTCTCGTCCGCCGCCTGATTCAAGCTCGGTCCTCCGCCTGAAAAGGCGGAGGACCTTTACGGCCTTTGTGGGGAGCGGTCGCCTGCCGGCCGACTTATCCTCGCTCTTATCAACAGTTTTGAATCTTCGTTGACAACTAGGAATATGCCCCCACTATCGAGACTGGAAGGGGTAACCCTTCCTTAGTTTATTTATAGGAACAAAACATGAACATTGACGACGGCGATGCGGTTCATCAAAGTATTGCCGCACCAAGGATTTCAGCTCCGAACGAGACCCATTCGAAGAGGCGGGGGCGGAACGAAAGCGGCAAACCGGGAGCGACGGCCGGACGTGTGACGGGCGATTCCCTGCCCAGGGAGGCGCGAAGGCTCTTGTCGGCGCTCGCGCAGCCGGAGACCTGGGTCATCGTCGATCCGACGGACCCGGCAAGCGTGCTTGTCCACAGGCGCCGGTCGGGAATCTCCGTGGGGGCAGGGCGCTTTGCCTATGCCGCGGCGGAGGCCCTCGTGCGCCAGGATCTCGGCCATTGGGAGAAGGCCGCCTCCGGGCGGAAAACCCTGCTGCTGACGAAGGCAGGCGGAGCGCGTCTGCGCCGTGCGTCGGCGCCTGATGCCGGCATGGCGTTCTTTCACCAGCATCGCGAGACGAATCTCGCGACTGTCGAGACGGAGGTGGGAGCGACGCGGGTGCGCGTGGACACGGACGAGAGCCCGCTCGACTGGTTGCGCCGTCGTAGGGGGCGTGATGGCGAGCCGATGATCGACGAGGCGTCCTATCAGGCAGGCGAGCGTCTGCGGACCGATATCACGCTCGCCGGGTTGATGCCGGGCGTGACGGCCCGTTGGGACGGCATGCCGAAAAGCGGTGGACCCGTCTCGCCGGGCGAGGCGACCGACCGCATGGTCGCCGCCCGCCAGCGCCTGCGCAACGCCTTCGATGCCATCGGCGGCGACTTCAGCGACCTGCTCCTCGATCTCTGCGGCTTTTTAAAAGGCCTGGAGCAGATCGAACGTGAGCGGCAATGGCCGCCGCGTTCAGCCAAAATCGTGGTGAGACTTGCCCTGGCGCGGTTGGCCGAGCATTACGGCATCGAGGCTTCAGCCCGCGGCCCGGCCGCATCGCGCGGCATCCGTGCCTGGCAGGCGGTGGTGATCGAGGGCGGGCGGGTTTAAGAGGTCGCCACGGCCAACTGCGCATCGCGGCGGATGCGTTCGACCATGGATCTGACGCCGTTCGAGCGTTGCGGCGTCAGATGCTCCGACAGGCCGAGTTCCTTGAACAGGGCCAGGGCATCGGTGGAAAGGGCTTCGGAGGGCGTCTTGCCGTTGTAGAGCGAGATCAGGAGGGCGACGAGGCCGCGGACGATGTGGGCGTCGCTGTCGCCGCGCAGATGCAGTACGGGTTCACCATTCGAGGAATCGAGATCGGTCTGGAGCCAAACCTGGCTGGCGCAGCCCTGGACCTTGTTGACGTCGTTATAGGCCTCGTCCGGCAACGGCTCCATGAGCCGGCCGAGCTCGATGACGTAGCGATACCGCTCCTCCCACTCGTCGAGCAGTTCGAAGTTGGAAACGATTTCGTCGATTGTCGGCAGCATGGCAAACCTGTGTTGTCTGCCCGTCATATAATCATCGCCGCGCCGTTTGGCGATGGAAGGCGCCGAATCTAGGTGCGAGGCTTGGACGCAGTAGGCTCGCGGTCTTCGGGCCGCAAGGTGTCCGTAGACCTGGTAGTGCCGGCAACGGGAAAGCCCGAGGTGGTGAGGATCTTGTCGACCACGGCCTGCTTGGCGCTGTCGGGAAGGGCCTTCCACACGGTTTCGAGATGGCCGGGCTTGTCTCCTGCGGGAGCGGGGTCGGCAACGGCCGGTTCGCTCTTCTTCGGGGTGAAGAAAGCCTCGATCGCAGCCATACCCTCGCCCTGCTGGCGCACCGGCGAGTAGTAGAAGATGGCGCCGACGATAAGGACGAAGCGGAGGATCGAAAACATGAGGCGGCCGGTTGCCTGAAACGAGGAATGATGCAGCACCATAACGTAGGCAGGCAGTGCCGCGTAGGAGGGGAGCGAGGAATCTGGAAACAGGATGAACAAAACATTGCCAGGACCATTGCGCCGCAAACTATTGAAAAATATAGGCAATTTATCGTATTTGCTTGCCCTTCCTCCTTGTGCGCGTCTCTTCCGGGCTTCTCTCCGCCGCGAGGTCCAGAGCAATTAGGTTTCGCTTAAACCCGCTCTGTCAGGCTTTGCCGTGAGAAAGACAAGAAACGGTGCCTTGCCGTCTTGTCTTGCAGGACGCGCGGACCAAAACGACATCATTCTTCGAAGACGGAAACGACTCCCTTGCGTGAAGCTTTTGTCGATCATCCCGATGACGATCTCGACCTGCCCGCCGTCGTCCGCCGGAAGGCTCCGGCGCGGCCGGCGCAGAAGCGCGCCGCCAAGCTGCCGCGCAGGCCGGGCATCGGCGAGAGGGCGGCCGCCTTCGTCTGCAGCCATCCGCGCCAGATCCTCGCCGCCCTGTTCCTGACCGGATGCGGCGGCGCGATCGCCTGGAACGCGCTGGCGCTGCAAAGCAGCCACCATCCGGCGCCGCTCTTCAACACGCGAGAGATCGTGTTAGCACCGGAGCCAGCGCCCGAGGTCGAGGGCGACACGTTTCAGCCGTTGCCGCCCATGCGTCCGGGAGCGCAATCCGCGGAGGGATTGGCGTCTGCGCCAGCTGCTCACGAATCCGCCGCGCATCCCGTTCCGGAGGCGGCGCCGGCCGCTACTGTCGTTACGCCCAAGGCGCCTGCGCGCAGCCCCATCGCGGAGATGATCCGCAATGGGGGGCAGCCTGCTCCTGCAGCGACACCGCCAGCCCGCGCCCCGCAGGCGCCCCCCGCTGCGCCAGCGCCTGCACCAGTGCGAAGTGCTGCGCGCGACCCCATCGCCGACATGATCCGCATGGGCGGCCCCGTGCCGACGCCGCCCGCCAATGTGGGCCGTTCCGACCCTGGCGATATCGTCCTCGCAGGCCAGCGTGCACTTGCACGGCTGGGCTACAGCGTGAAGGTGGATGGTTTGATGGGCTCCGGCACGCGACAGGCCATCGAGCGCTTCGAGCAGGACCGTCGCTTGCCCGTCACGGGCGAGTTGAATGCGCGGACAGCCCGTGAGCTTTCCGCTGCATCCGGTATCGCGGTTCAGTAGTGTCCCGCCTCCGCTCGGATTTCTGGGTGTCTGCCTATCTGCGCCGCTGCTCGGTGGAGGGAGTCGATGCGGCTTTGCGCAAGCGTGGCGCCGCCGAAGCCGGTGCCGTTTTCGTCAAAGTGGACCAGCTCGACGGCACGGCAAGCCTCTATGGTCCTGCGCCTCAGCTCTTCCTCGACGAGAGCGGCGAGCGTCTCTTCTCGCCGATCCTGAAAGCTGTGATGCCGCTCGATGTGGAAGAGCGCATGGCGCGCGAGCTCCGCTTCGATCCGGATCTCTGGCTCGTAGAGGTCGACGACAGGACAGGGCGTCACTTCCTCGACCTCGCCGTGGAAGATTAAGCGACAGGAACCGTAGGACGGTCGAGCAGGTCGAACTTGCCGCCGGTGCTGCGCTGCTGTGTTCCCGGTTCATGGATCATCGAGTAGGGGAAGACCGGCGGGAGGCTGCTGACATCGTCGAGCCGTGTGATCTGCTCAGGAGACAGCTTGACCTTCGCTGCCGCGAGATTGCTTTCGAGTTGCGCCGTCGTGCGCGGTCCGATGATGGGGAGCGAGCCCTTGGCGGCGACCCACGCGATGGCGATCTCGCCTGGCGTGACGCCGAGTTCTTCAGCGACCGTAATCACCGTGTCGAGCACCGCACTGCGCTGTGCAGAGTTCTCTGCTTGGAACACCTTGCCGCCGAGGCCTTGCGCGCGGCCGGATTCTCCCTGCCGATACTTGCCGGTCAGCATGCCGCCGCCGAGGGGAGACCAGGCGACGATGCCGAGGCCGAGGGCCTGACCGGCGGGGATGAGTTCCTGCTCGGTCGTACGCTCGACAAGGCTGTGCTCGACCTGCAGCCCGGCGATGGGAACGCTGCCGCGCAATTCCGCGATGGTGGCGGCGCGCGCTACGCGCCAGGCGGGGAAATCAGAGAGGCCCGCATAGAGAATCTTACCCGCCCGCACGAGATCGTCGAAGCCACGCACGATCTCCTCGATCGGTGTGACACCGTCCGAGTAATGCACCCAGTAAAGATCGATGTGATCGGTTCTCAGACGCTTGAGGCTCGCCTCCACCGAGGACACCATCGCCTTGCGGCTGTTGCCGGTGACGAGGATGCCGTCCTTCGGATTGGCGCGCTGCGTGAATTTCGTCGCCACGACGAAATCATCGCGCCGTCCTTGCAGCAGATCGCCCAGGATCTCCTCAGACTGCCCGAACTGATAGCTGTCCGCCGTATCGATGAAATTGCCGCCAGCCTCCGCATAGGCGTTGAAGATGCGGCGGGCCTCACCCGGCTCGGTGCCATGACCCCAGCGCGTGCCGAAATTGCCGGTGCCGAGAACGAGTTCTGAAACACGAAGACCCGTATGCTGACCGAAGAGCTTATAGCGCATGGTTTAAGCCTTTCCACGCTTAGGGAGGAACACGATGAGGGCAAGGGCTGAGCCGCCGGTGAGGATGATGCTCAGTGCGCCGACTGGCGACAGCGGAAGAGCCGTGGTGAGGGCAGTGCCGGTGGCCGCGCAGGCCATTTGCAGGAAGCCAAGAAGTGCGGAGGCCAAACCGGCCTGCCGTCCGAACGGGTGCAGCGTGATCGCCGTCCCGAGCGGATTGACCAGCCCCATGCCGAGGAGGAAGACCGCGATCGCCGCTGCGAAGCCGAAGAAGGTCGGCGCTCCGCTCATGACAAGCAGAAAGCTGCCGCCGAGCACCGCCAGAACGATGCCGATGATGGCAATGGAGCGCGCTCCCCATCTGTGCGCAAGCCGCGGCGCCAGCAACCCACCGGCGAACACGACGAAGACCGTTGTGGCGAAGAACAGACCGAGCTGCAGCGCGGAGAGGCCGAGGTTCAGCATAAGAATGGCAGGTGCCGCGGCAAAGAATGCATAGAGTCCGCCGATGATGAGGCTGACGGCAAGCGCCGGCAGAATAAATCGGACGTCTGCGAGAAGCTGGCCATAGGCACGCAGCGTGGCGGAGAGCGAGGTTGCCGAGCGGCGATCAGCCGGGTGCGTCTCGCCTGCCCCAAGCGCATAATAAGCCGCGAGGAAGGCTCCGAGAGCACCGACCACGATGAAGGCCGCACGCCAGCCGAACTGCGCATCGAGTGCACTGCCGATGAGAGGGGAAAAGCCCGGTGCGGCTGCCATCGCCACCATGGTCAGTGACAGCGCCTTCGCAAGGGCTTCGCCATCGAAGAGGTCGCGCGCGATGGCACGGGAGAGAACGGATGCCGCGCAGACACCGAGCGCCTGAACGATGCGTCCGACAATCAGCATCGGGAAGCTTTCAGCTCCGCCACAGATCGCGCTGCCGATTATGAAGATCGTCAGACCTCCGAGCACGAACCATCGCCGCCCGTAGCGGTCGGACAACGGGCCGACGAACAGCTGTCCGATGGCGAAGGCGATGAAGAAGCTCGAGAGCGTCAGGCCGAGATCGCGCGCTGGAACGTTCAGCGCTGCGCTGATCGATGGAAAGGAAGGAAGAATGATGTTGGTGGAGAGCGCGCCAATGGCGGCCAATCCTGCTAGCAGGACCAGACGTCCGGCCGTCAATTTGCGCTCTGCCGCGGGCTCCGCCACGCTGGTCGATAATGTCTCGATGATGGACACAAGTATTCTCCTGCAGGATGTGCGGGGACGGATCGTCCGCTGAGCCGCCTATTCCGATTTGGCCGCGATTTCGTCGGCAGCGGCCGACAGGATCTTCTGCGAGAGCGCTTCATCCCCGACTGCACGTGACAGGACGAGGGCTCCGACCAAGGTTGACAGAGCCACGATCGACTTCTTGCGCCGGGTTTCGCCGGACGATGCAGGCACGATACTGTCGAGAAGCTCTAGATATCCCTCGATGCCCTCCCTAAAGGCGGACTGAAGCTCGGGAGAGGATCGCGGAGCGTCTCCGCCAAGGGCCGCAAGCGCGCAACCTTCGCCGCGCCGGTCCCGATGAGTATCCGTCAGGTAGAGGCGGGCGAGAGCGCCAAGCTTGTCGTTCGGTGTCTCGGCTAGGACTTCGGCCCATCTGTCCTTGCTTCTGGACAGGGCGCGGCGGCTCGCCTGGACCTTCAGGTCATCCTTCGACTTGAACTGCCCGTAGAACCCGCCGTGGGTGAGGCCGGATTCCTTCATCAGATCGGTAATGCCAATACCGTCGAAGCCCCGCTCCCTGAAGAGGCGGCTGGCGACATCGATGACATGATCACGGTTCTTATCCGCCTGCTCCCGGCTGACGCGCATCGGTCCTCTCCGTCAAGGAAGGTCGGGATGCGTATATATGATGATCATAATTTAAATGCAAGAATAAATGTTTATCATCATTTAAGTTCGCGCTGAGGGATTGAGAGCCGAAGCGGCTTGCAAGCTTGGCTCAAGCCGGGGATCGCCTGTCTGGAGGATGGGCGGCTTTGCTCCCTCCCTCTGCCTGGCGCATCGTTGAGCGCGGAAAAACCGGGACCACTTTTCACTGGCGTGGCCCTTCGGGTCGCTGACGCGGCCCTCTGGGTCCGCACGATGCGCTAGACGGGGCGGCCGACCGTCATGGTGCTTCGAAATTCCACATCGTCGTCGATGAAGGCGGCCTCGGTGCCCGCGCCCGTCGCGTCGAAGAAGCGGCTGACGAAGCAGCGGAAGGCGGCGCAGAGGGCGATGTCGCAGATCTGTTGATCGGAAAACCCGACCGAACGCAGGCGGTCGATATCGGCTTGGGCGATCCGCGATGCGTCCTGCGCGATTGTCTCTGCATAGGCCAGCATCTCAACATCCTTGTCCGACAGGCCGGCTTTCCGAAAATCCCGCTGGACGGCGAGCACAGCCTCCTTCGAGCCGAGATCCTCGATGAGCTGCTTGCTGTAGACGTGGGAGCAATAAGTCGAGGGAATGTGCTTTGCTGCGATCAGCGTGATCAGACGCCATTCCCGCAGGCCGAGCGAGAAGCTGGCGCGGACTTTGTCGGAGAAATCGGTATAGATCGGCAGCAGATCGGGCCGGGCCGTGAAGCACTTGGCGGCTTCCATGACGAAACCGAGTTGCGCTTTTTGCCTCTCGTAAATTTCGGCCACCCGACCGGTTGCTTGCTCTTCCTTGATCGTCTGCAGGAACATCCGGCCCTCCAGGCAAACTGCGAAGATGCCGAATTTAGCAGAAATCCTGTTGAGCCGGCATCCGCCCTGCCGATGGCTCTTAAGGTGAGGGCGCCCAGCGATTGGGCTACAATCTATGCGAGGGCTTCACCTGAGAGAGTCTTCACGCCCAGAATGGTCTCGACGAGAGCAAGGGCGACCGGGCTTGGGACATCTCGCATTTCCCGCGCCAATTCCTTGATGACGGAAAGTGGGTACGACAGCGCAGGATGCAGGGTCAGAAAGATCTTGAGCGCATCCTTCTGCGTCACGCCCAGAGCTTTCAGGGCCAGAGCGAGAAGGCGATGGCGTCCGATTTCGAGAATGCGCCATTCCACCGATGGTGGGAAACCGAAGAGAGTAGTCAGGATAGCTTCCAACCGACGGTCATCGCCTTTGAGACCTGCAGCTCGGAGGTCTGTAAGATCCTGCTCGGTCAGATTGAAGGACAGACTCACACGCCGGCTTGCGAGGGATGTTGCGACACGGTCTCCGATCGCTTCGCGGCGCTCGACATTGGCTGCGAGATAAAGAGAGGCCTGACCGGCGGTCGGAAGATCGGCGCGTTCGAGAAGAATGCGTGCGAGGGCTGGGCGCCGGCGTGCCCGCCATAGCAGATCCGCGAAAAGTGCGGTGTCGGGAGCAAAGGCTGGATTGGCCGCAAGCGCATCTTCGACTGCGCTCTCCCTCAGCGCCAGCAGCTTCTGAATCGTCGTCGCATCGAGATCCGGCTGTGATGCGAGGCGCAGCCGCCCGTCGGGTATCGCAAGCTGTCTGGTATCCGGCAGAGGCCGCTGTGTCGGGTGGTCGAGTACGAGGTCGCGCACATCGGATGAATGCCGCACCAGGTAATCGAGAATGGAAGCCGGCGTGTCCGGACAGGGAGCCAGGATGCGGGCGAGGTCGAGCAGAGTCGCAGGGTGGGTGTTCGGCAGGAAGCCCAGAACGAGAGCCTCGAAGGTTTCGATGCTCTCACGGTCGCGCGCCGGGGCGGCGACGAACATTTCAGCATTCACTTTCAGGAGAGCTGCGCGCGCATCGGGACCGCCGTCCGATGATCCGAAACCCGACAGGTCCAACCAGAGGTCCGGACTTACAGAGGACGCCATATTCGAACTCGCTTCAACGCAACCGGACGAAGGCTAGGGGCCGCTCCTTAGCGCATCTTTAACGAGCGTGAACGCCTTGGATTTTAAGCGCTCCGCCGGGGAACAGAAGCGCGACAGCGATTGTTGTTTTCATGCCAGGGTAAGTAATTTTCTCCAGTGCAGAGCCCGGCGGAAACGAACTGTTAACCATACGTCTCCTTTTGTGAGACAGTCGTCGAGGCAGTCCGCGGCACGATAGAGGAGGGCACAATGCGAGACATCTGGACCAGATCACCGGGAGTGGTGATCGCATTCCCGGATAGCACGGAGCGGCCACAGCGCCCGCTCTTGTCCGCAGATGAACCCAGGGGCGAGATCCTGCTCTTCACCGGCGTTCGCTATGAGAGGCCTTCTCCCAATCCAGGTCCTTCCCGTCCACTGGCCTCCAACAGTCCTGGACGTCGACGCTCGTAATTCAATAGTGATTTTCATGACGATGAGACGCTGTTAGGCGTCACGTATCGGGCTTGCCAGATCGTGCATCATGAGCACGGCATCCGGCCCGTAGCCCGCGAGCTTCGCCTCCAGGCCCGGTATGGCCAGCACGCGAAAGCCGACCTTCTCCCAGAATGCCTGAGATCTGTTGACGGCGACGAGCGACAGATTGCTGAAACCCGCCTCGCGCGCATGCGCGATCAGCATGTCCGCGATCCGGGCCGCAGCCCCTTTTCCCCGTGCTGCCGGCAGCAGGGCAACGTCATGGATGTAATAGGTCGTGGCGTCGTCAGGGAGTTGCCCTAACGGCTCGTTCAGAGGCGGCGGCTCTCCCAGGCACCAGGGATGGGTGAGCGCATAGCCGATCGTCTGCCCGTCCCCGACCAGCAGGAAGCAGCCCGGCGGATAGAGGTGCTGCCGTTCGGCCAGAACCTCAAAGTCTTCCGGGTGATTGACATGGATCGTATCCGCGAGACCCTGCACCTGAGGCAGATCTTCGGGCGTCATGGAGCGCCAGTGCATGGTCGTTATGCGTCCTGCTCGGCCGTGCAGGACACGGCCCTTGCGGCCTCTTCCGCCTGTGGCCGGAGGCTCGGTGTGGGAGCAGCCACGCGCACGATGACGAAGCCCTGCTGTTCGGGCGCGACGATCCTGACATCGCGGGAGGGATCGTTCTCGTCCTCCGCCGCGCGGGCCTCATCGAGCTGACGGGCGGTCATGGCGACGATCTCGAGTTCGCCGCGCACCGCTGCGCGGTCCGTGACAGCAAAGAACACGCCGCCCGACTCCTTGTGGAACGAAAAGGACAACGGGAGTGGTCCCGTCCGGGCCGCGATGCGCATGGGGCCGTTGCGGAGATCGAAGGCGCAAGCCGCCACAGCGATAGCCGGATCGGGACTCGACAGCCAGGTGTCCTCCCCGCCGGGTGCGCTGATGATCTGCGCCTTGTCGGCGGTCAGCGTGGTCTGGACCTTGGCGAAGGCATCCTGCTCGGCAAGGTAAGGGCTCGCGAGGATCGCCACGATATGAACGCCCGCTGCGATCACAAGGCCGCAGAGGGTGGCGATCAGAAAACGACCGAAGCCTCTCATGTTCCACACTCCACGCGCTGGATGAGGGGAAAGTCGCTCTCTTCAAGGTTTGCTCCGGCAGCGCCTGGAGGATCGTAAAGACGCAGCACCAAGGTAAAGGGTCCGGATGCCGGGAGCTGGAGCCAGTTGCCCGGCTGCAGATTGCGCGACAGGGCAATGGTGAAACGATCCTGCGAATCCCGGAGCACTTCCGCCGAGGTGAAGCTCCGACGTCCAAGGTCGGTGGCGGGCAAGTGACCGTCGCGGTCGTACAGTGTCAGCGTCCAAAGGCGCGCGATAGGTGCGACCGCGCCGATGTTGTACGTGCAGGCGGAGTCGAGCGGCCGGCCTTCGCTGTCCGTCCTCGCCGTGAAGCCCAGTCCTTCGCCGGTAGCCAGCGGAACGTCGCTGCGCCGGGCGATGATCGCGCGCATGTAAGGATCGGCCTCGGGCGAGCCGAGCTTCGGCCAGGCCTGCCACGGGCCGAGACGAAGGCTGCCGAAAGGCGGATTCCCGTTCATGATCCAATAGGCCGAGCTCAGGCCCAGTCCCAGCGCCAGCAGCAGCGCGTAGACGATGAGAAAGGCGGTTGGGACACGTCTGACAGTCACGGGCGATAACAGGGTCGATGGCGCGCGCATGGAAGCGGCCGCAGGGGCGTTCGTCAAGTGAGCCTCTGTCTGCATTCGTTAGGGCATTGCAACCTGGCGGCGGCCATCCACTGCAGCCGAGTTGCGCAGTGTTTCTAAAACCTTGCCCATCGTCACGGAGCGTTCGACCGACTGGAACAGGGTCCCGATCCCGCCAAGGACCTCATAGGACTTGCGGGAGAGGGTGCCCGCCAGGAAGGCTTGCGTAGGCGCCTGAGCCTGATCCGTCGTCGGGCCCTTTGCGGAGGCCACGCGGGAGGCATTGGCAGGGCTCGCTCCCGGAATCGGGCGGATCTCCAGGTTCTGGTGAGCGAGGTTCATCACCTCATGCCATGTCATGGCGGGGAGCGTGCCACCGGTCATGTCGTCCATGGGTGAGGAATCGTCGTTGCCGTACCAGACACTGGCGACGAGATTGCCGGTATAGCCCACGAACCAGGCGTCCTTGTAGCCGTTGGTGGTGCCGGTCTTGCCCGCGACCGGAATGCCTTCGAGAGCCGCGCGCTTGCCCGTGCCTTCCTCGACCACCTTGTTGAGCATGAAGTTCATGTCCTGCACCACGCGGGTGTCGAGCACCTGCTTGGGCGGCGTGTCCCGGTCATGGCGATAGATGACGTCGCCGGCGGAATTGCGGACCTCCCAGGCGGCATAAGGATCGGCTCGCTTGCCGCCATTGGCGAAGACCGCATAGGACGCCGCCATGTCGATGGGGGTGACCTCGGCGGCACCGATGGGGAGCGAGCTCGAATCCGCGAGCGGGTGGGTGAGGCCCATGCGCTTGGCCGTATCCACGATCACGGCACGGCCTGCCTTGGCGTTGCCCTTGCCGATCTCGACGGACATCTGGACCGGAATGGAGTTGATCGAGCGGGCAAGGGCCGACACCAGTGGCATTGAGCCAGAGAAGGAACGGCCGTAGTTCTGCGGGCACCAATTGCCGAGGCAGATCGGCCGGTCGACGACGGTGGAGTTAGGCCGCAGCTTCGGATTGGTGGTCAAGGCTGCCGCATAGACGAAGGGCTTGAAGGAGGAGCCCGGCTGGCGCAGACCGGCCGTCGCACGGTTGAACTGGCTCTGTCCGTAATCGCGTCCTCCGACGATGGTGCGCACGGCGCCGTCCACGTCCATGACCACGATCGCACCTTGGCCTGCCTTGTACTGGCGGCCGTGCTGGCGGAGCATGTTCTCGAGGGTCTGTTCCGTGTGCCGCTGCAGCGCGGTGTCGAGCGGGGTCTTCACGATGAGCACCCGTTCGCTGCCGAACTTCTTCTGGGAGGCGAGACCCTTCACCTGTTCGAAGGCCCAGTCGAGGTAGAAATCGGGGGTCGTCTCGCGCTCGCGGTTGACCGGTGTTGCCGGATTGCGTCGGGCCGTTTGGATCTGCCCCTCGGTGAGGAAGCCGGCCTCGACCATGTTGCGCAGCACCTCGTTCGCCCGGGCGCGGGCCGCTGGCAGGTTCACATGCGGGGCGTATTTCGTCGGCGCCTTGAACAGGCCGGCCAGCATGGCCGATTCCGCCAGGGTCAGGTCCTTGGCCGGCTTGCCGAAATAATAATCGGCCGCCGCCACCACGCCGTGGGCGCCGCCGCCCATATAGGCGCGGTCGAGATAGAGCTTGAGGATCTCGTCCTTGGTCAGATGGAACTCGAGCCAGACCGCCAGGAAGGCTTCCTTGATCTTGCGCTCCAGGGAGCGCTCATTGGTCAGGAATAGGTTCTTGGCGAGCTGTTGAGTGATGGAGGAGCCGCCCTGCACCACGCCACCGCCTTGGGCGTTGACCATGAGGGCGCGGAAAGTGCCGATCGGATCGATGCCCCAATGATCATAGAAGCGCCGGTCTTCCGTCGCCAGCGCGGCCTTGATCATATAATCGGGGAAATCCTCAAGCTTGTAGGAATCGTCGAGGTGCAGACCGCGCCGCCCGACCTCCTGACCGTAGCGGTCGAGAAAGGTGATGGCGAGGTCTTGGGTCTTGAGCCAGTCATCCTCCGTCTCTCGGAAGGCGGGGAGGGCAAGGGCCAGCATCACGACGCCACCGACGGTGCCCAGGGTCGTCGCCTCGCTGGTCAGATCGAGAAGTCCACGAACGGGGCCGCGAAACCGTAAGGCTTTCAGCTTTTCCGAATACCATCCTCCAGCGCTGGCGAGGCCGCGCCGGCTCTGGAACAGCGCCGAATTGAGCCAGGCATCGAACCAAAGCGCGCCGCGCTTGATCCGCGTCATCAGAGGGATGGGGGGCTGCTGGCTCACGGCGGTCCTCGGGCAGGTCTGGGGCCTGACATGCCTTGCTTATGATCGTTGAATTCCCTTGCGGCAACGCCGAAGCGTGGCGATGACGATATATATAACTCAGAACCTTGTTTGTAGGTTCACGGAGATTTACCTCTTCGGAAGTATTAGGCTGCCCAATGTGCGGTTTAGCACCTTCCCTCAAACCGCCTCAAAGAGACGTCAAAGCGCCCACATGCCAAATGCCGCACCTGTCATCCGCCCCGAGCCGGAGGGGCAACCCTTCTGGCGCGTGAAGTCGCTCGAAGCCATGAGCCTCGACGAATGGGAGAGCCTGTGCGACGGCTGCGGGCGCTGCTGCCTCGTCAAGCTGGAGGACGAGGATACGGCCGAGGTGATGTACACGGATGTGGGCTGCACTCTCCTCGACGACCAGACCTGCCGCTGTCGCGATTACCCGAACCGCCAATCGAAGGTGGCCGATTGCGTGCGCCTGACTCCCGATGCCGTGCGCAGCCTCTCCTGGCTGCCCCATACCTGCGCCTACCGTCTCCTGGCCGAGGGGCACGATCTCTATTGGTGGCACCCGCTTGTCTCGGGCGATCCGGAGACGGTCCATGCAGCCGGAATTTCCGTCCGGGATCGGGTGGCTGGACCGGAGGAGGACTTTACGGTCGCCGAGCTCCTGGAGCGCATCACCGACTGGCCGATGGAAGACACGGCGTCTGAGGACGCGCGAACGTAACTCAGGCAATTGAGCATGAGCCTTGCTCGCCGGCGATCGTGGCCGGATGAGTCAAGCCTTGTCCGCGGCGCTTACGCAGTTCGCCCGCACGACAGGCTGGGGCCCTGACCGAGTGAAGCGCCTGTCGAGCAAAGAGCGTCTCAACGGTGTCGGGGAGCAAATTAAAGGGCAAAGCGTCGCAGATTTGACCATCCCGATCATCTGACGCGGCCTCCTCTCTCCTAGGAGAGAACGCGGCGAACGCCCGTGCAACCCAAGCGTGGCTGGGGAAAAAGCGAATAGCAAAGCTGAAAAATACCTCTTTTGGGGTAATTGCCAGCCTCACGTTCAAAGGCAAACCTTGTTGGTCCTGCAGCAGTTCTGATCCCGTATTCTTCAGAATAATTTCCGAACAGGATGGTTTTATGCCTGCTATTGCTACTTATGGCCTGACTGGAAATGCGTATATCGATGGGGTTCTTGGCGGATATAAATGGGCAACTAACAGCGTAACCTACAGCTTTCCTACGAGCGGATCATATTACGGAAATTCATACGGCACAGCGGAGAATATTACGAATTTCGGGAGCCTTAGTGCAGCTCAGCAGACGACCGCCCGCAATGCTTTGAAGACATATGCGTCGGTCGCGAATCTGACCTTTACGGAAGTCGGTGAAACCTCGACGCAGCACGCCGATCTGCGCTTGGCCATGTCGGACAAGACCGGATCAGCCTGGGCGTATCTCCCCAACACCGCCGCTGAAGGCGGAGATGTCTGGTTCAACAGCTCCAATGGCTATTTCACCAACCCCGTGAAGGGCAATTACGCTTATCAGGTCTTCCTGCACGAGATCGGGCACGCGCTTGGGCTTGAGCATGCTCATGAAGGCAACGCCATGCCGCAGGACCGGGACTCGCTGGAGTATACGGTCATGAGCTATCGCTCCTATGTCGGAGGCTCGACGACCGCGGGCTACACGAACGAAACCTGGGGCTATGCGCAGTCGCTGATGATGTACGATATCGCGGCCGTGCAGCACATGTATGGCGCGAACTACACGACGAATAGCGGCAACTCGACTTATTCATGGAACGCGGCAACCGGCGCAATGGCCATCAACGGCGTCAGCCAAGGCACACCGGGTGGCAACAAGGTCTTTCTGACCATCTGGGACGGCGGCGGGAACGATACTTACGACCTCTCCAATTATTCGACCAATCTCAAGGTCGATCTCCGTCCCGGAGAATGGAGCAAGACGTCCACCACTCAGCTTGCGAAACTGCATTGGGACGGCTCAAAGGTTGCTGTCGGTAACATCGCCAATGCCTTGCTCTATCAGGGCGATGCGCGCTCGCTCATCGAGAACGCGGTGGGTGGGTCCGGCAACGATTCATTGACCGGCAACGATGGCATCAACCTGCTCAAAGGAGGTGCCGGTTCGGACAAATTGTACGGGCTCGGAGGAGGCGATTCCCTGGATGGCAATATTGGGGCCGATACGCTCTCCGGAGGCGCCGGGGTGGACATCTTCGATTTCAACTCCGTCAAGGATTCTCTTTCGAGCGCGCGCGATACGATTCAGGACTTCGTGCGGGGCGTGGATCGCATCGATCTGCGCACCATTGATGCCAGTACCGCAGCCGGCGGAGATCAGGCTTTCTCGTTCATCGGCAACAAGGCCTTTACGGGTCAGGCCGGGCAGCTGAACTTCACAGGCAGCGTGCTCTCCGGAGATGTGAACGGCGATAGGACTGCGGATTTTCGCATCAACATCCCAGGCATCTCCACGCTGGCGACCACTGACTTCTATCTTTGATAGGAGCTCTTGGGGACGCGTCGATGAGTGATTGGATCGATTTCGACCAGTGGCAAAACTGCGCACGGATGGCGCGGCCCGGCTACGTGTTCGAGGTCCGGAACGGCGAGGGACGGAGTCTGCTGACCACATGCACCGTTCCTCTCCAGCTGCCACCCGATTGGAAATCGCCTCCGGTGCATTTCCGTCTGGTTGAGGCACCGAAGCCGCGCCACTCGAATCCCGTCCCAAAACCGCAGGTCTGACGACGGTTGCTCACGATGCCGATCGTGAGCGGATCAAATGGATTCGCCTCACGTCGCTATTGGGCGGGCTTCCGGCGGCGCGACACCGCCGTCGGCGTCGTTCCCTGGGCGATCTGCAGGCAGGTGAGCATGTCGACATAACTCGGCGTCCCGCCGATCTGCGCCTCCTGTCCGCAGATATCGCGCTGACCCGCTGCTGCACTGCTCCAGATTTCGCGAAGCTGACGTTCCGCGGCCGTCTCGTCCCTCATGCAGCTTTCATACGGGTTCGTGTCCTCGGCAGTGAGGGGCTGAGCCGCCTTGCAGGTCGCCTCAACATTGAACCGAGGAGGCTCTTGGGCCGTGGCGGGAAAGCTCGCAAGGCTTCCGAACAGCACCATCAAACCAAGCGTGTACGCCTTCATGGCAGCCTCCCTGTTTTTCCTGTCGATCCCGTACGACCACAATTTCGATCGCCAATCCCCGAATACAAAAGCGCTCAAGGCCTGAATGATTTGACCGGCAATACAGCGCGCATGGCCTCAGTGCGCCGCGCAGGAGCTTAATCATAGTGTAAGGCACGCGCCCTCGCCCTCAAGTGCGCATGTTGTTGGGATTTCGGGTTGGTTTGCGACAGGCTTAAATCCGCTTAAGTCTTTAGGGCTGTTGAGCGGAATGGAAGACTTCCTCCCGGGCTAACACCACCGTTATGAGCCGACCTCGCGGTGATCGTCATTGCCGGGCTCGCCCGGGACGTCCGTTTGCTCCCCCAGAGTCTCCCGAACGTACAGCTTTTTCACCAGCACATAGGTGACGACGGCGAGGGGGAAGCCGAAGATCAGTCCGAGGGCCCCGAATAGGACGCTGCCGATCAGGATTGCGAACAGCGCCAGGGCGGGAGGAATGCTGATCACCCGTCTCGCGATCAGAGGGAAGATGACATTCCCTTCGAGCTGCTGGATGGCGATGACCGCGAGTACGGTCCAGAGTGCCGTCTCTCCGCTCATGCTGAAGGCGATCATGACGGCGGGAAGGGCTCCCAAGATCGGGCCGAGGAAGGGGATGAAGTCCGCAAGTCCCGCAATGAGGCCGAGGGCAATAGCCGAAGGCAGGCCGATCAGCCGGAAGGCAATGGCCGATAGCACCGCAACGCAAGCCATGGCGATCAATTGCGACGTCAGCCACAACCTCAAGGCCTGGCCGGAGGCCTGCAGCGAACTTTCGACCTGTGGATGGTGGCGTATGGGGAACAGCTTGACGAACCCTTCCCGATAGAGGTCCGGTGCCGCGGCAATGTAGATGCCTGCGATTACCACCAGGGCGAAGTCCGCAAGCCCATCGAGAATAGCACCCCCGATGCCTGCGAGACGGGCTGCCATTCCACCGGCCGGTGCGTTGTTCACGATCTCTGAAAGGTCGTCACTCACCGCGCCGAGTCCAAGCTGCTTGGCGAAATTGTCGACGGCGAAGGGAAGTTGTTCGACCACGTTGGAGAATTGGGAACGAACCTGGGCTCCGAAGAGCGTGATGATGGCGAGGAACACCATGAAGATGAGGAGGGTTGCGACCGCCAGGCTCCAACGCTCGGGCACCCATAGAAACCGCACGAGCGCATCTGACGCGGCGCGCAGGAGAATGGCGACCAGCACAGCCCCGAAAGCCAGGAGAAGCACGTCCGACAGCTTCCAAATCAGGAAGGCGAGTAATCCCAGACCGAGCACGATGAGCGTTTTGCGGACGAATTCAGCATCCTCCATGAAACTTCGCGCGGGACGACTCTGATCCTTCATCGTTGACACCTCACCTTCCTCGTTCTGACAATCGAGGGGGCGAGGCTCGGTTCCCTTCGCGAGCGCGATCGATGTAAACCGCAGTTATTTCAGGCTACATCGTCATGGATTGACTTTCTCTCTGTTTGCGTCGTGTCGTAATTCGTCGGAACGTATTTTAATGTTTCTGGTTGTTGTGCCATGGAGGGAAATCGAATGACCTCACAAGTCATCTGTTTTATTCTTGGCACCGTGTTTCCTCTTGCCTTGGTTGGGTGGTTATTCGTCCACTGAGGCGGTTTGGAGTACTCTGTTCTGCGTTCGAGGATGTGCCGGGATTGTTGCGTACCGAGTATCGAAAAGCCCGCCTGATTGAACAGGCGGGCTTTTCGATACTCGGTAGTTCAGAATTTATCGCACGACATCCGTGCAGGCCTGATTGCCGTAAGCATCGATAGTGCAGGTTCTTTGCCGGATCGAACCTGTTGCTTCCGGACCGGGGATGACCACAACTTCCGGGGTCGTCTGTATCTTTGCATTCTGCTCGGCAAGTCCGCCCGCGATGCCGCCGACGCCTGCGCCAACCACCGCACCGACAGGCCCGCCGATGATGGCACCTGTCACTGCGCCGGTTGCGACACCAGCAGCAGTTCCCTCCTGCGCTGCGGCAAGTTTAGGGGCAATCAAAAGGCTTGCCGTGGCGATACCTAAAGCAAATTTACGCATACTTGATCCTTAATCAGATGATATTCTGATTGGAAACGTTCTTGTTATGCTTCAGGTTCCGGTAGTAAGCTCGCCGATAATGGTTTTACTTTGCTGCGGCCGCTGCGCGCTTGATCAATTCTTCCTTGATTGGCTCGGGAAGCTCGATCCCGGTTACCCGCCAAGTGGTGCCTCTCAGGCGCAGAGTAATCTTGAATTGCTTGTCTTTGGGTTCATCCGCTGGGAGCGGGATGGTAATGGCGCGAAAGCCCTGCGTCTCCGACATGATGAAGGTCCGCCAGGCTTTTCCGAGCGATGAAGCATCGAAACGGATCGGAGAGAGAGCGCCGTTGCCGTTCTGGGCTCCGGCCATCTGCTGCAACTGCCCGTCCTCGAGAAGGTCGATGACGGCCTGCGGCGTAATGAGTTCTTCCAGGACCGGGTTGAGCGTCGCAGTTCCGGCCTGTGCGGCGGTCTGCCGGTCGAGCCCATCGAGATCCTGCGTCTTCAGGTATTCGCCTAGGATCTGCCGGGCGAGGGAGACGTGAAGAGCGTTGAAATTTACCCGCTCGGTGATCCGGTCCATGTCCCGCGCCTCGACAGCCTTGGATAGATCGTAGAGCGCGACGAAGGGCGAGACCATGAAGATGGCCCAGGCCAGAAAGAGCAGAAAACTGATCCGCAGAGTCCAGCGCATCGTCTGTCGAATGCCCCTTGATACTCACAGGATGAGCGCCCTGCTCGAAGAGAGTGGTGGCAGGACGTCCGTCAGGAAGAATCTTATGTGGGTATGCCGAGATCAACAAAAAAAAAAGGGCGACCGGACGGTCGCCCTTCTTCAGGTTTATGGCATTAAGAAAGATCAGCCGCGGGCGCGGGCGCGGATCATGAAGGTGTCGTAGGCGTATTCGGCCACTTGGAACCAGAGATATTCTTCATTCCGGAAGCCGCGAACGCTTTCGTAGACCTTTTTGAAGTCGGCATTCTTGGCGGAAACTTCGTCATAGACCTCGTTAGCTGCTTTGTAAGCCGCTTCGAGGATTTCCTGCGAGTAAGGACGCAGCTGCGTGCCGGCGCCGAGCAGGCGACGCAGGGCCGCCGGGTTGCGGGCGTCGTACTTCGCCAGCATGTCGTTGTTGGCGTAGCCGGAAGCAGCGGTCAGGATCGCCTGATACGCCTTCGGGAGCTCTTTCCATTTTGCCTGATTGACGAACAGATGGATCGCGGGGCCACCTTCCCAGAAGCCCGGATAGTAGTAGTAAGGCGCGACCTTCGAGAAGCCGAGCTTCTCGTCATCGTAGGGGCCGACCCACTCGGCAGCATCAATGGTGCCGCGCTCAAGAGCCGGGTAGATGTCGCCGCCGGGGATCTGCTGCGGCACGGCGCCGAGCTTCTGCATCACCATGCCGGCGAGGCCCGCGATGCGCATCTTGAGACCCTGCAGGTCCTGGACGGTTTTGATCTCCTTGCGGAACCAGCCGCCCATCTGCACGCCCGTATTGCCCGCAGGCATGCCGTAGAGATTGTGCTTGGCGTAGAACTCGTTCAGCAGGTCGTTACCGCCGCCGTGATACATCCAGGCGTTCATCTGGCGGGCGTTGAGGCCGAAGGGCAGGGCGGTGCCGATGGCGAAGGTCGGATCCTTGCCGAAATAGTAATAGGAGCAGGTGTGGCCGAGCTCGATGGTGCCGTTGCCGACCGCATCGGCCACCTGGGGCGTGCCGACGATTTCACCGGCCGCGAAAGGCTGGATCTGGAATTTGCCGTCAGTCGCCTCGGAGACGAATTTCGCGATCACTTCGGCCGCGCCGTAGATGGTGTCGAGCGACTTGGGGAAGCCCGATTGCATGCGCCACTTGATCTCCGGCATTGACTGAGCGATGGCCGGAGCGGCAACCGCTGTCGAGGCCGCGCCGACCGTTGCGGCTTGCAAAAACTGACGACGTTTCATAGTAATATTTTCCTCTCTGGATCGTGACCTTCGTCACTTGCGCGCTATTGACACTAAATACGGTTCCATTCGCAAGATATCTGGCGCCCCTATCGACTAATGATCTATGCGCCTTTTGAAAACGCTCCCCAGCCCTGCTCAAGAAAGAGGCACGTCGATGGCACAGACGACGCCCTCGGGTTCGTAAATCAGCCGCACGTCGCCATTCAGCTCCCGCGCCAAACCTTCCTGAATCAGCCGCGATCCGAAACCCTTGCGCGAAGGCGCAAGGACAGGTGGGCCACCACGCTCCTCCCACCGCATGACGAGGCGCGAGCCCGTTGTCGTTTTGAGCGTCGACCAGGAGATGTGAACCCGCCCGTCGGGAACGCCCAGGGCCCCGTACTTGACGGCATTCGTGCAAAGCTCGTGCAGGGCCATCGACAGACTCAGAGCCATGGGGGGCGATACGCGGAGATCCGATCCGTCGATCCAGATCCTGCTGCATTCCTCGGACAGGTCGCGGTACGGTGCGAAGGCCTGGCTGACGATTTCGCCGAGACTTGCGCCCTCCCAATTCTCCCGGGTCAGAATATCGTGGCCGCGGGCGAGGGCGAACAGGCGGGCCTCGAAGGTGGCATAGGCGGAGGGAAGGTCCTGGACGTTTCGGGTCCTGAGGCTGCGGAAGCTCTGGGACGCCAGGGACTGGACGGTCGCAAGCGTGTTCTTGACCCTGTGATTCAGCTCGTTGAGCAGCAGCCGCAGATGCTCCTCGGCCCGCTTGTGCTCGGTAATGTCGATCTGGATGCCGTCCCAGACGATGCTGCCGTTCTCCAGCGTCCGCGGGGTCACGATGATGCGATGCCACCGGGCTTCGCCCGTTCTCCCGTGCCACATCTCGAATTCGGATTCGAATTCCTTGAGGTTGCGATGTCCCTCCAATTCCCGTGCCAGCATCTTGGAGCGATGGTCCGGCAGGACGAGATTGTAGAGAAGGCCGGGATTGGCCTGCACCTCGGCGGCGGGAATACCGGTGAGCCGCTCGCAGGTCATGGACACGTAGAGAACCTTGCGGTCCTGGAAATCCGAGGAATGGCTCGTCTGGTAGAACATGCAGGCGGGCACGTTGTTCGCGAGCGCACTCAGGCGCGCCTCGCTGGCGCGCAGCTCTTCCTCCGCCCGACGGCGCTTTGTCCAGTCGCGGAAGCTGACGCCGATGCCCCCGTTATAGGGAAAGACGTGGAATTCCAGATACCGGCCCTGGCGTCCTACGGCTTCCGACTCGAAGGAGAGGGGCCGGCCTGAGGCGAAGACCTCTTCGTAGCGGCGCCGCAGGTCGGTCCCTTCGGATTCCGGGAACACGTCCCAGATCATGCTGCGCAGCATGGCGTGGCGGGGAATGCCGAAATAGCCCTCGGCCGCCCGGTTGATATAGCTGAAGCGCCACTCGGCATCGAGGGAATAGAAAGCATCCCCGATCCCCTCCAGCAGCACCGCGAGTTGCGCATTGACCTTCGTCTCGACCGTGTGGGCAAGGGCCTGCCGCAGGGCGCTGTCCAGCGCCCCCCTGGGGCTATCGGAGACCGAGGCGACGAGGTCGCCCGTGAGTTGCTCCAGATCGACGGATGCGGCCAAAGCGGGGCTGGGCATGCTCATGATATGAAACATAATCACGAATCTGACCCATGGGCAATGTATTAACATTTCCCATGGGTCAGGAAAAGATCAGACATTGGGATGAGGAGACCCGCCTTTCGAGGGCGTCAAAGGAAACCGCCGGCGCGTCGGGCCCTAGGACTCGGACTGGGCGTGGCCTTTGTCGAAGGTCGGGTTCTTCGGGATGCTGAAGACTTCCGCGGCGCAGACCAGGGTGAACAGGACGATGACGCCGCCGATTTCGGCCAGGCTGACAAGGGCCGAAGAGAGGTCGCCAACATAGACGAATGCGCCCGTTGCGAGCGCAACAATAGCAGCCCAAAAGACCATGGGCTTCCTCCCGGCAAAGCTTGATGCGCTCACATAACGGCCCGTACTTAAAAAAGTTCCTAAGGCCAAGCTCCAAAGATTCCTGAAATTCGCAGGTCCGGCAAGAGGCGCGACGCCCTAATTGGCAGGAGTCCGAGAAAGTTTTTGAGAGGCTCCTGCACCATGCGCGCTGTGATCGACCGGGTCGTGCAGAACCTCGATGCTCCCGAGGCTTCCATCCTGGAGGAAGCGCGTCGGGCATCGATGATGGGCGAGGATGCGCATGCGCGCCTGCTGCAGCAGATCCCGGCTTTTCGGGAGATCGAACAGGTGCCGCCCGAGCGCGTTCGGCCCTGTCCTGAAATCATCAGAATCGCGGCCTTCAACGCCGAGCGTCTCAAGAACCGGCCGGCGGCTCGCCTCCTTATGAAACAGGCCGGCGCCGACATCGCGCTGCTCAGCGAGGTCGATCTCGGCATGGCGCGCTCCGGCAACACGCACAACATCCGCGACCTGATCGCGGGGACCGGCGAGGGATATCTCTTCGGCGTCGAATTCGTGGAACTCGATCTCGGAGACCAGGGCGAGATGCGCGAGCATGCAGGCGAGCGCAACGCCTGCAGCCTCCACGGCAACGCCATCGTGACCGGACTGGCCTTGGAGCAACCGCACCTGATCCCGCTCGATGAGAGCGGGTTATGGTTCTCCGGCTTCAAGGGCGCGCAGCGACGGATCGGCGGGCGCATGGCGCTGGCCGCCCGCATCGCCGATGCGCCAACGCCTCTCTGGATCGTAAGTACCCATCTTGAAAGCAAGACCGATCCGGCCGACCGTCAGATGCAGATCCGAAACCTGCTGCAAGCGCTTGATGCAATCGCACCGGGCGAGCCTTGTGTGATCGGCGGCGACTTCAACACCAAGGCCCTGCCGCGTACCGAGGAGAACGAACGGCATCTCCTGCTCGAAGCGCCGGAGCGTTACGAACCGCTCTTCGCCGATCTTCAAAAGGCGGGGTTCACTTGGGCGAACGCCAATCTCGCGCTCCCGACTCAGACGCCGGGCCCGAAGAACAAGCACGAGCCGCCCTTCGGCAAGCTCGATTGGATCGTCGTGCGCGGCCTTGCAGCAACAAATCCGCAGATCGTTCCGGCCCTCGACGAAGAGGGCCGGGCGGTGTCGGATCACGAAATGATCGCGGTCGATCTTGTCCTGTGAAACGTCCTACACCACGAAGAAGTCGGTGGCCTTGAGGCCGAGACCTTTCTTCAATTGGGCGATTTCGACAGCGGCCTTGGAGCCCGAGCCGTCGACGTCATAGGAGAGGATCCCCGTCTTCTTGCTGTAGATGACGTAATCGTCCTTGTCCTTGGCCTTGTCGGTGGCGAAGTAGCCCTTCTTCAGCGCAGCGGGCTTGGTGATGGAGCCAGCCTTGCCGAGTTTCGTGAACACCTTGTTGTCGAGCCAGATCGCATCGTCCTTCACATTGAAGTCGATGATCTTGTCGAGATTGCTCGTCTTGTTCGGCTTGGTGTCGAACACGAACACGTCCTGCCCCTTGTCGCCGGTCAAGGTGTCCTTGCCAGATCCGCCATAGAGAACGTCGCGGCCTGCGCCGCCCTTGAGCACATCGGCACGGGACGTTCCTTTGAGGATCTCCACCGGAACATCGCCGAGCGTGATCGTGAACGTTGCATCGGTGGTGATGCCGCCCTCGTCGACGATGCGCACGGTGATGCGGTGCGCGGCGCCGGTCTCGTAGTCGAGCAAGCTGCCATTGCCGACGACGAGCTGGTTGCCCGACAGGGCAAAGCGTCCACCGGCATTGTCGATCAGCTCGAAGCGCAGCCCGTCGCCCGGGTTCGGGTCGGTGGCCGAAAGGGTGCCGATTGCTTTTCCGGCGGCAGCGTTCTCCTGCACGGCCTGCATGCTCAAGGAGGCCTGCGCCTGCTGCAGGATGTGCACGCCGCCCGCATCCGTGACCTGCCGGATGCCCTGATGGTAGAGCTGGGTGCGCTCGGCCACTGTGAAGCTGTCGTCGGTCAGGATGACGGCGCCGTTCTGCGTCTGGCTGTGCGCCAGCAGCGCCGTCGCCTTGTCGGCGAAGGTGAGGGTGCCGGTTCCGAGAAGAGTGATGGTCTCGATGCCGGAGACGATCTTGGCCGAGAGATCATAGGTGCCGGCCTGCAGGCGCAACTCGTCATGCCCGGCGCCACCCTGGATGCCGACGATCTCCGTCAGGCGCGCGGCGTTCGTCACGATGGTGTCGTTGCCGTTCGAACCCTGGACGATCTCGATGCCGGTCAAAGTATCCGGCGCGGTGAGATCGAGGCTGCCGGCCTCGATCATCTTGATAACATCGATGCCGCCACCGGCCGCGAGCGTGTCGCCCGCCTCCAGGCCGCCGCTCCTGACCCGAAACACCTCATGATCGCCGGTCCCGGTTCCGCTCTCTGTGCCCTCGCCGAAGGCTGTGACGGGGGTGAAGCGCTGCTGGTAGATGCCGAGGCCACCGGGCTCGTCCTGGCTGTTGGAGGTCCAGGTCACGACCCAGCTGCCATCGGCAAGCACCGTCACGCTCGGAGTCGATTGATCGTTTGTCGTATAGGTATTGACCTGCAACTCGCTGCCGCTGAGCGAACCGTCGGCACTGTAGCGCTGCTGGTAGGTGCCATAGCCGGAGCCGTCCTGACTCAAGGACATCCAGGTGACGACCCAGCCGCCATCGGCCAGCGCCGTCACGCTCGGAGCCGATTGGTTGTCTATCGTATAGGTATTGACCAGCCGTTCGCCGCCGAAAGGACCGTCGGTGACGGGCGAGCCATCGGCGTTGTAGCGCTGCTGGTAGATGTTATAGGTGCCGTCCTGACCGTTGGAGGTCCAGGTCACGAGCCAGCCGCCATCCGTCAGCGCTGTCACGCTCGGCTCCGATTGGTTATCATCCGTCTCGGTGTTGACCTGCTGTTCGCCGCCATAGGGACCATCGGTGACGGGCGAGCCGTCGGCCTTGTAGCGCTGCTGATAGACGCCCCCGAAAGAGCCGGCATCCTGATCCCAGGACATCCAGGTTACGACCCAGCCACCGTCGGCCAGCGCCGTCACGCTCGGAGCCGATTGGTCGCTTGTCGTATGGGTGTTGACCTGCTGTTCACTGCCGCTAAGCGAGCCATCGGCCTTGTAGCGCTGCTGGTAGATGCCCCTGAGAGAGCCGTCCTGATTAAAGGATTGCCAGGTCACGACCCAGCCGCCGTCCTTCAGCGCCGTGATGCTCTGTGCTTGTTGGCTGCTGGTCGTGTGACTGTTGACCTTTTGCTCGCCCCCGAGCCGAATGATTGATGCCGCCATGTCTGCTGCCCCCGTTCCCATCCTGTCGTTTCTCGTCCAACCCATCCTGCATGATGCTCGTCAGGAAGGTCTCATTCCGTAACTTTGTATAGGAATTTCTTGGCTCTACGCCATATGGAATTTTGGCGGGGCGGAGATTCGGTTTCCGAGACTGGACGAGACAATGACCGGGGAATCGCGGCCGTCGGGGCAGGCGTTCAACGAACTCTATCGCAGGACTCTTGTCGTGGAGGGGAATAGGATAACGGTGAAATCCCGCATCGGATGAGTAGCATCTTTGTAACCTATATGAACATGTAGGTTATTATATGATGGTTTTCAGTATTCCTACTCGAATGCGTAGCTATGCATTTATATGGTTTTCTTAGTATACTTAAAAAGTACGGTCCAACGTTGTCTCTTCATTGCTCTTATGTTCCGATTTTGATCGCGAAAACATGTAACAGTATCCGCTATATTGCTTGATAGGAGAACTTTCAGAGAACACCTTCGATATGAGAAGAGATTCGAGGGGCGATGCCGATTCGCTGCCTAATCTCGTCCCCCTTGTCGCTCCAGGCGAGGGCAGGGCCATGCAAAGCCTTGTTGTGCATCGGAAGTTCGAAGCGGCCCAGACTCACCTTGACAGCGCGACGCTCTTAGAGTACAAAACGTGAACACTGGCGAAGTGTGAATGAAGCCCCGCCCGCATTCATCGCCCTGGTGCAACCTCCGCCGCTCAAGCCCCCGCTTGGGCGGTTTTTTGTTGGATGTTTCTCGATGGCTGTCGCGATCGAATTGTCTGCCGAGAAGAAACGACAGGCTTACGATTATTATTTCAACTGCCCCTCCATGAACCTGCATGAGATCGCGGCCCGGATCGATGTGAGCCGCAGAACCTTCGTGCGTTTGCGGGACAGCTGGGGATGGCCGCACCGGGCGGCCGCACTCGCTCTGAAAGATCGGGATGGTGTCGACGCGGCGGTGGAAGGCCGAGCCGACGATCCATCCGAGGCTTTGTCTGCCCCCGCGGCCTTGCGCGATACCGCGCGATCGCTGGCGCGCGTGACGAAATCTCAAATCAAGGCTCTCGTGAAGGAGCAGCGCGCCGGACGCGTGACGAGCCACGCCAAGACGGCTCAGATCCTGGCATCCTACGCCAAGACGTTGGTGACGGCGCGGGCCCTTCTGGAACAGGAAGGCTCACCGCTCGATGAACACGAGCATCACTCTAGACCCCGACGCAGCCTCCACGAGCTGCGCGACGAACTTGCTCACCATCTTAACCGGGTTATTGCGGAAGAGGGGGCTCGCGGATGCGACGGCATCCTGGTCTGAAGACGATTTCGAAAGCGTGCTGCGGCATTGGCCGGTGCGCTGTCGGCCCGAGCAGCGTTTGCCGGGCCTGGCGCGCGTGCACGATCCCTGGACGACCTGGCTCATGCTCGGCGGGCGAGGGGCGGGCAAGACCCGCACCGGCGCCGAGTGGGTGCGCGGCATCGCGCTCGCCGAACCGGATTTTGCGCACAACGCATCACGCCGCATCGCGCTGATCGGCGAGACCTTTTCGGATGCGCGCAACGTGATGGTGGAGGGGCCTGCCGGCATTCTCTCCATCCATGCGCGCCATGAACGCCCCGCATGGTCGCCGTCCTTGCGCAAGCTCGAATGGCCGAACGGCGCGGTGGCACATGTGTTCTCGGCGGAAGATCCCGATTCCTTGCGCGGTCCGCAATTCGACGCCGCCTGGGCCGACGAGCTCGCCAAGTGGAAGCACGTGGAGGAGACCTGGGACATGCTGCAATTCGGCCTTCGCCTCGGCGCGCATCCGCGCCAGATGGTGACGACGACGCCGCGGCCGATCCCGCTCATCAAGCGCTTCCTCGCCGATCCGCATGTCGCGGTGTCGCGCGTGCGCACCGCCGACAATGCGGAGAACCTGGCGCCGGTCTTTCTCGACACCGTCATGCGTCGCTATGCCGGTACGCGTCTCGGTCGGCAGGAGCTCGATGGCGACATCGTCGAGGATCGGCCCGATGCGTTGTGGACGCGCGACATCGTCGAAGCGAACCGCGTTTCGTGCGCGCCGCCGCTCATGCGCATCGTCGTCGCCGTCGATCCGCCGGCCTCGTCGTCGAAACGCGCCGATGCCTGCGGGATCGTTGCAGCAGGCATCGATGACAACGGCGTTGCTTACGTGCTGGAGGATGCAACGGCGTCAGGCTTGAAGCCGCCGGAATGGGCGGCGAAAGCCGTGGCGCTCTATCGACGGTTCGAGGCCGATGCGCTCGTCGTCGAGACGAACCAGGGCGGCGAGATGGCGACCGGCGTGATCCGCGAGGTCGATCCATCCGTGCCTGTCATGGCGGTGCGCGCCACGCGGGGCAAATATTTACGCGCGGAGCCGGTCTCCGTGCTCTACGCGCAGAACCGCGTGCGCCATGTGGGCGCGCTGCCGGAGCTTGAGAACGAGCTCTGCGATTTCGGTCCCGGCGGTCTGACATCGGGTCGCTCGCCCGACCGCATGGATGCACTCGTCTGGACGCTGACCGAATTGATGCTGCGTGAGAGACGAGAACCGCGGGTGCGGATGTTGTGAAAAGAACGCCCCAGCTGAAGTACAACGTTGACGCATATCTCCAGCCGGGGCGCCGTGACTCCCGTAGGGGCAAAGAATGGAGCCACTGCGCATAAGCTATTGTGCAGCCGACGATCCTCAACGTCTCCTGATGGAGTGAGCCTTTCGGGCGCGTCTGTCTCCAAAGAGGCAACGCGGCGCAACGGAGGGGCTCTCAAAGGTGGGAGTGCTGCTGGAAGGCAGGGGCGGATGGCAGTCCATCCGTGCCGATCCGCCCCGCCATCTGCCTCATGCCGTCCCGAATAGGAGAAAGGACGACAGAGCTCGAGAAACTTGATGGTCGCGCCAGCCGAGTGGGGAAACCAGCTCGGCTGGCGCGTGAATGTCGCCGGATGCCCCGCAACATCTAAAGATTACCTCACGGCATGTGACCGCCCAATGACAGGATGGCGAGAATTGCCTGCGTCTTCATCATCGTCTGCGGAAGATGTCGCCATTGTGAAACTGCGAAAGGCAGAGATGTGCCGTTGTAACGGAAGAAGACGCTGGGCCGTCATCCCCGGGCTTGTCCCGGGGATCCACGTCTTTGCCTCCGTTGAAGACGTGGATGACCGCAACAAGTGCGGCCATGACAGGAGGAGAAGCATTTCGTTGCTCACACGGCCCTTCATTTTTCGTCATGCCCTCATCCTGGGCAGGAGTTTTTGATGTTCAATCGATTGACCCGCTGGCTTCAGGCGCCGCCTGAGGCCAAGGCTTCGCGCGTGCAAAGCGCCATCGCGCTCTATGTCGCCGGCCGCGCCGTATGGACGCCACGCGATTACGCGGCCTTGTCCCGCGAAGGCTTTCAGAAGAACGCCATCGTGCATCGCGCCGTGCGGCTGGTGAGCGAGGCGGCGGCGGCTTTGCCGCTGGTGCTCAAGAGCGAGGGCAGGGAACTTACGGCGCATCCGCTGCTTGCGCTGCTCGCCAGACCCAATGCGCGCGAGGGCGGCCAGCGTTTTCTGGAAAGCCTCTACGGCCACCTCATGGTCTCCGGCAACGCCTATGTGGAAGCGGTAAGCCTCGATGGCGCGCCGCACGAACTCTATTGCTTACGGCCCGACCGGATGCGCGTGGTGCCGGATGCCGATGGCTGGCCTGCTGCTTATGAATATGCGGTCGGCACGCAATCCGTGCGCTTCGCGATCCGCGATGACGAGACGCTGCCGCCGATTCTGCATCTCACGCTGTTTCACCCAGCTGATGATCATTACGGTCTCTCGCCGATGGAAGCTGCGGCCACCGCGCTCGACATTCACAACGCGGCGGGCGCCTGGAACAAGGCCTTGCTCGACAATGCAGCACGGCCCTCCGGCGCGCTGGTCGTCGGTGGCGCGACGCTGACCGATGCGCAGTTCGATCGGTTGAAGAGCGAACTCGAAGCGAATTACCAGGGCGCCGGCAATGCGGGACGCCCCCTGCTTCTCGAAGGCGGCCTCGACTGGAAGCCGCTCTCGCTCTCGCCGAAAGACATGGACTTCGTCGAGGCGAAGGCGGCCGCTGCGCGCGAGATCGCGCTCGCCTTCGGGGTGCCGCCGCTGCTGCTCGGTCTTCCCGGCGACAGCACGCACGCCAACTACGCCGAAGCCAACTGCGCCTTCTATCGCCAGACGGTGATCCCGCTCGTCAAGCGCACGGCGGACTCGCTGTCACATTGGTTGGCACCCGCTTACGACGAGACGCTACAGCTTGAACCCGATCTCGACGCCGTCGAGGCACTGGCCGACGAACGCGAAAGCCTCTGGCGCCGTGTGTCGGCGGCGGCGTTTTTGAACGATGATGAGAAGCGCGAGGCGGTGGGGTATGGACGGGCAACGGCGGGGAAGGGGAGGCGAGTGCGATAAGTGTTGCTTCGACATCATCACCGGCTTTGTGCCGGTGATCCCGATGCGAGGAGCACGGCGCGAAAACCAGTTCAGCACTGTCATCCCGGGGCCGCGCAGCGGAGCCCGGGATCCATAACCGCTAACATTGCAGAACAAGGTATGCCGGCGCCCACTCTTTCCCGAGACGTCGTGGTTATGGATCCCCGCCTTCGCGGGGATCACAGTGTTGAGGTTCCAGCACCAGATCCTGCAAGCGATCCCGGATCTCGCTTCGCTCGTCCGGGATGACGCTCCGTCGATGTCTCGCAAATCCATACGCGCAAGCAACCACCCGAACCACCAACACCATCCCAATTCCCACCGCACCTACCCTCAACGGAGTTTTTCCGTAGGAACAAATCATGAACATGTTTGACCAGATCACCGAGGCCGTCATCCGGCGCGGGGATCTTGCCCATCTCGCTTTGTTCGTCTGGGCGAGCGGGGCGTCCGCTTTGCTTGCCATGACCCTGCGCGATCTGTTCGCGGCCAATCGTCGGTTCGATGCGTTCGTGCGCGAGCTGTCCCTCTTCAACCGCCGCCATTCGGGAGAACCCTGATGACCCGCACCATCACCCGCACGCCGCGCAAGCCGAAGGCCGCGCGGGACGGGCAGAGCCGCGCCGCGCTCGTGTTCCGCGATTTCGTGCGCCAGCTCGAAAAGCTCGATGCCAAACCGAAAATCGTCCGCGGAGCCGCGCGATGAAGCCCGGCATTCCCATCATTCAGGAACGAAAGTTCCTGTCCGAGCCGCTGAACGCGGTCGATGTCGACGGCGTGTTCGAAGGCTATGCCAGCCTGTTCGGTGAGGCCGATCTCGGCAAGGATGTGGCCATGCCGGGAGCGTTCTCGGATACTTTAAGAAAACGAGGCGCGGCCGATGTGCGGCTCCTCTGGCAGCACGATCCGGGCCAGCCCATCGGGCGCTGGCTTTCCATCGCGGAGGATCGGCGGGGCCTGCGCGTGCGCGGCAAGCTCAACCTTGCCGTGGAGCGTGCGCGGGAGATCCATGCGCTCATGCGCGAAGGCGCGGTCGATGGGCTCTCCATCGGCTTTCGCGTCGAACGTGCGCGGGCCGAGCGGCCCACGGGCCTGCGCCGGCTGGAGAAGCTCGACCTGTGGGAAATCTCCGTCGTGACCTTTCCGATGCTGCCCGATGCGCGGGTCGAAACCGTGAAGAACGTGAGGCCGCAACTCGCCGCCAGCATTCGCAGGGCGGCCGTGCGATTATTGTCCTGAACCTTGTCCTTGGGAGCGCGTTAGATGAACGCCCGCACGGATGCGGAAGTGGCGGGTCCCTTCTTCATCCGGAAGGTGTCGGATCTCCGCGTTTCTTGGGAGGTTGTCATGAAGAAGCTCGTTTTCGTTGCGCTCCTCGGCCTTGCTGCTGCGGCCTGCACTACCACGGAAGAGCGGGTCGGCGGCGCTGCCGTCGGTGCCGGTGTCGGTGCGATTGCAGGACCGCCCGGCGCGATCGTCGGCGGCGCGGTCGGCGCAGCAACCGGCCCTGCAGTGTCCAATACGGTGCAGGCCAACACACGTCGCGCCCGCCGCTAATCATTCCCTTGACCGGGAATTAAACGGGCCCGCCCACCGGCGGGCCTTTCTCATTTAACAAACCGATTGATTGATATGATCCCCATTGTAGATACCAAATCCGTTTCCGACGATGTCGCCTCGGCTTTCGACGATTTCGCCCGCGCCTTCGAGGCGTTCAAGGATGCCAACGACACGCGCCTGTCCGAGATCGAGACACGGTTGTCGAGCGATGTCGTGACGGACGAAAAGCTGATCCGTATCGACACCGCCCTCGACGATGCCAAGCGCCGTCTCGATCGTCTTGCCCTCGACCGCTCGCGCCCGCCCTTGGGCGGCGGTGCGGACAATGCCCGCGATCCGGCTAAAGGAGAGCACAAGGCGGCGTTCCATTCCTATATCCGCACCGGCGAGGCCGCAGGATTGAAGCGGCTCGAGGAGAAGGCGCTCTCTGCAGGCTCCGGCCCCGATGGCGGTTATCTCGTGCCTGATACGGTCGAGAGCGAGGTGTTGCGCCGTCTCTCGGCAGTTTCGCCGATTCGCGCCATCTCGTCGGTGCGTGTGATTTCCGGTGGCCAGTACAAGCGCGCCTTCTCGACCATGGGTCCTGCGACGGGCTGGGTCGGCGAGACGGCGGCACGTCCTCAGACCGCAAGTCCGACGCTCTCCGAGATGAGCTTCCCGGCCATGGAACTCTATGCCATGCCGGCCGCGACCCAGACCCTTCTCGACGATGCGGTGGTCGATATCGATCGCTGGATCGCGGAGGAAGTCGAGGCCGCCTTCGCCGAGCAGGAAAGCACCGCCTTCGTGACAGGCGACGGCATCAACAAGCCGAAGGGGTTTCTTTCCGCCGATACGATCGAGGAGGAAGTCTGGGAATGGGGCAAGCTCGGCACCGTGCAGACCGGCGGCGCGACCTTTCCGGCCACCAATCCCTCCGATGTGCTTGTCGACCTGATCTATTCACTGAAGGCCGGCTATCGCCAGAACGCCTCCTTCGTCATGAACCGCAAGACGCAGAGCGCGATCCGCCGGTTCAAGGACGATAACGGCCAATATCTCTGGGCGCCGCCCGCTAGCCTCGGCCAGGCCGCCACCCTGATGGGCTTCCCTGTGGTGGAAGCCGAGGACATGCCCGACATCGCGGCGAATGCCTGCGCGGTCGCGTTCGGGGATTTCAAGCGCGGTTATCTCATCGTCGACCGTGCCGGCATGCGTGTGCTGCGCGATCCATATTCCGCGAAACCTTATGTGCTGTTCTACACCACCAAGCGCGTGGGCGGCGGTGTGCAGGATTACGCGGCGATCAAGCTCTTGAAGTTCGCGGCGTAACGCTACCCTCCACGTCATCACCGGCCTTGTGCCGGTGATGACGTTGGGGCGCAAGCACTGTCATTCCGGGGCCGCATAGCGGAGCCCGGAATCCATAACCACGACATTGCAAGGTAAAGCGAGCAGCGTTACGCTTCTGCCTGCACTGTTAGCGGATATGGATTCCGGGTTCGCCTTCGGCGCCCCGGAATGACACGGTGATTGAAGATCGGTTCAGTTCCCCGTCCACATGCTGCGCGTCCCGTTGAGGCCGCGCATGCTCGATGAGATCCATCCGAGATGCTCGACGATCGGCGTGACCGCCGTGAGGCCGCCGCAGGCGCTCGGCTGGCGGCTGCGCAAGGGGCCGCTCGACCAGCTCGTGATGCCGTAGAGTTGATAGCCTGCGGAGGTCGCGGCCAGGACCGGCCCGCCGGAATCGCCCCGGCAGGCGCCGGCCCCGGCCGTCTCCGCCAGGCGGTTGCGGTCGACGACGATCAGGACGCGGTTGGCGACCTCGATGGGACCGAGCGAGATGAGGTTGGTCTGGCGCAGTGTCCGGGCCGTGCGCCGGGCCCGCTCGGACAACACGCCGAATCCGGCAATCGTCACGCCGTCGCCCACATCGATCCGGCCCGCCTGGGTCGGGTCGAGAGCCAGGAAGTCGGGTCCGAGTGGCCGATCGAGCTTGACGATTGCAAGGTCGATGCCCGGTTGGGTGCGCGGCGTGGTGCCGGGGACGAATGTGGGATGGACGGCGAGCGCGGCGACGTTGAAGCGCTGTTGCCGGAAGGCGCGGTTGAGCGCGGTGACACGGTAGGCGGCCCGATCCGTCATGCAATGGGCGGCGGTGAGCACGAGATCCGGCCCGACCACCACGCCGGAGCAGAGCTCGCCGGTCGAGCTCTCGATGGACACGACCGAGCGCCGCAACCCGTTCGGGTCGCGCGTGGTGGCGCCTTGGAGGATGGCCCATGCGGGATTGGCAACAAGGGTGAAGACGGCAAGAGCAAGAGTTGGCAGCGCGCGCATGGGATGATGATGCCGTGAGGGGAAAGGATTTTTTAAGGCAAGACCTTGGCCGTCAGGATAGTTCCGTTCCCTTAGGAATTTCTAACGACAGAGGGTAGTCTCAAAAAGGTGGATCCCACTTTCGGGATGAGCGAAACCATGGTCCGGCAGGAATATAACATCCGCAAGGCGATCTCTGACGATCTCGAACCCGTGATACGGCTATGCAAGTCTTCCCTCCTTGCGACCTATGGGAGCTTTCTGGACGAAGAAAGAATCAGGCCATGGGCTGAGGGGCATGAGACCGACAAGTATGTTCGCTCGATGCTGGATAACATGCTTGTTGCAGTTGATGACGAAGGCATCGTTGGCGTCGTCTCAATCGCGGGCGATACCATCGACCTCGTCTGGGTCGCCATCGAGAAGCGCGGTCTCGGAGTAGGGACGGCATTGCTGAATGCTGCCGAGGGTCTCATTCAGAAGGAAGGCCACTCGATCGCTCATTTGGATGTGTTCGAACCGAACCGTGAGGCGATCCGGTTTTATGAAGCCCATGGCTGGATGAGGCAGGATGTCTATCCCGATCCGGTGGCTGGCGTGGGCAAGGTAGTCATGGAGAAGAATTTAACCTAGCGCATCGTGCGGACCCAGAGGGCCGCGTCAGCGACCCGAAGGGCCACGTCAGTGAAAAGTGGACCCGGTTTTCCGAGAAGAACGATGCGTCGCTTAAGGGATTGAGCATCGGATTAGATCCCAAAAGTGGGTCCACTTTTGGATCCGATGCTCTAGTTGCCGCTCCATAACGCTGCGCGATTCCAGCCTTTCAGAATCCGGTCGATCCATTCGCGCTGAGGACCGACGAGGATGCCCTGCGTCACGCCTCCGCAGCTTTGACCCTTCGCCGGAGATGACCAGCTTGTGATCGCCACAATAGCGGTTCCGGACGCCATCGGACCTCCGGAATCGCCCTGGCAGGCGCTTGCCGTGCCGGATCCCTCGGCCCAGAGCAGAATTTTGCTCGGGCCGTATGGCTCGACCGCGGTCAGGGAGGCGGTGCGGAAGGTGCCGGAGGTTTTCGCATCGCCCTCGCGGGCAAGGCCATAGCCGCCGACGATGACGGCACTGTTCTCGGCGACTTTCGCGGCCGTGAGCGTCGCCCGCTCGAAGCGAGCGGGCAGGGCCTCAGGGATACGCACCAGGGCGAGATCGACCGAGCGCTGCCGGGTTTCGATGGCCTTCGCATTGTAGCCGGGATGCGCGGCCTTCGCGGCGGGCGTGATCAGCACGGGCTCACCCGTCTCGTCACGAAAATGCACCCGGTGCTCGGCCGCGCCCGTCACGCAATGGGCGGCGGTGAGCACCACGTCTTTGGCCAGCACCACGGCGCTGCAGACGCCGCCATTCGAGCTCAGGATCATCACGCTCTGGCGGGCGAGGGGACCTTCATTCTCGGCACCGCCGACGATGGCATTCGCCTCCGTCGCCACCAGCGACAGGGCAAGACAGAACGTAACCAGACGTTGCATGACTCATAAGGATTCCTGTTCAAGATGATTCCCATATTCATCAGCGGCCCTGCCGTCGAGCCCATAACGCTGGGGGAGATGAAGGCCTATCTTCGCGTCGATGACGATGACGGCATGCAGGATGACCTGATTGCCGGTCTCATCAAGGCGGCGCGGCTCATGGTCGAGGCGGCCTCACGGCGGATCTTGATCGAGCAGCGCTGGCGCGTGGTGCTGGACCGCTGGCCCGCCGGCGGAACGATCCTGCTGCCGCTCTCGCCGCTGATCGCGGTCGATGGCATCAAGGTGACGGATGCCACCGGGACGGTGGTCGATGTTCCGGCGGGCGCCTTCGAGACGGATGCTCTGAGCGATCCGCCGCGCATTGCCATCACCCACGCACCGGAACCGGGCAGGCCGAGGAACGGCATCTCCATCGAGCTGCGGGCCGGCTACGGCACCGCACCCGAGGCGGTGCCCGCCCCGTTGAAGCTCGCGATCCGCATTCTCGTCGCCCATTGGTTCGAGAACCGCGGCGACGTGATCGGCGAGCAGATCCTGCCGTCGGAGGCATTGGCTCTTGTCGCACCGTTTCAACGGATGCGGCTGTAGACGGGCCCTCTACTGTCATTCCGGGGCGCCGCAGGCGAGCCCGGAATCCATAACCACGACGTTTCAAGACAAGGCAAGCAGCGTTTCACCTCTTTCTGCTCCGTTCGCGGTTATGGATCCCGGGCTCCGCTGCGCGGCCCTGGGATGACAGTAGAATATGTTGTTCAATCACATTCATTCCAAGACATTCTCATGAAAACCAAACCCATTCCCATCGGCGCGCGGGCGCGCCGGTTCGTGCTCGAGATGCCGCTCGAGCGGCCCGACGGTTTCGGCGGCGTTATCCGCACCTACACCTCCGGCCCGCAGCTCTGGGGTGCGATCGAGATGCTCTCCGGCTCCGAGCGCGTGCGCGCGGACCGATCCGAGCAGAGCCTGACCCATCGCATCACCCTGCGCTATCGCGAGGGCGTGACCGGCGCCATGCGCCTGACTTCGGGCCTGCGCCGCTTCGCCATCCGCGCGGCCTCCGATCCGGACGGATCGAAGCGCGATCTCGTCTGCCTCGTCGAGGAGATGCGGGCATGACGAGCCCCGTTCTCGCGCTTCGCCGCGCAATCCTCGACACGGCTGCCGCCGATGCGGAACTGCGAGCGCTCATGGGCGGTAGTTTACGCCTCTACGACGAGCCGCCGCGCGGCGCCGAGCCGGTTTATGCGCTGTTCTCGGATGTGCGTGCAACCGATTGGTCCACCGATCACGATCGCGGCCACGAGCAGAATCTCGGCATCGTCGTCTGGTCCGAGCGCGGCAGCACGCGAATGGCGCTCACCGTCGCCGAGCGCTTCGATGCGATCCTCGACGATGCCTTGCTCGCACTCGACGGACACCGCCTCGTCAACCTGCGCGTCACGGAGCTTTTCTCCGAGCGCGACAAGGACAGCGGGCTCACCCGCGTCAGCTTACGCCTGCGCGCGGTGACCGAAGTGGTGTGATCGGCGTGCGTTGTTCCCTCCCCCTTGCGGGGAGGGGTAGGGGTGGGGGTGGAACGACTGGGTGAGACAGTAAACGACAGAAGTGCTGTAGCAGTCTTCGTTCTTATCGAAGCGCACTCCTCACTCTGACTTTTCGACCCCCACCCTTAATCCCTCCCCGCAAGGGGGAGGGAAGAAATCCAACTCTCACGCATATTCACTTCTTCACTCAACAAAGGACATCCCATGCCTGCTCAGAAGGGCAAGGATCTGCTCATCAAGATCGGCGATGGTGGCAGCGGTTTCGTCACCGTGGCGGGCTTGCGCACGCGCCAGATCGCCTTCAATGCCGAGACCGTCGACGTGACCCATGCGGAATCCGCCGGGCGCTGGCGCGAACTTTTGGCCGGCGTCGGCGTGCGCCGCGCCTCGATCTCCGGCTCCGGCGTGTTCAAGGACGAAACGTCCGATGCACGCATGCGCCAGGTCTTCTTCGACGGCGACATCCTGACCTATCAGATCGTCATTCCCGATTTCGGCCGCATCGAAGGCCCGTTCCAGATCACGAGCCTGGAATATCGCGGCGACCACGCCGGCGAAGTGACTTTCGAAATGGCTTTCGAATCCGCCGGCGCGCTTGCGTTTGTCGCGTTGTAAGCGCGCATTCGAGCCATTCTCATCAACCGAACTCTTCACCGTCATCCCCGGGCTTGTCCCCGGGGGTCCACGTCTTAGGAACCGTACCGTTGCAAAGGCGTGGATGGCCGGAACAAGTCCGGCCATGACGGCGAGTAGTTTTCCAGTCAGGAAGAAAACCGATGCCCAACAGACGACGGGGCGAGGTGGCGCTGCAGCTCGGCGAGACGCGCTACACCCTCTGCCTCACCCTTGGTGCGCTGGCCGAACTCGAAGAGGCTTTCGGCGTGCAGGATCTCATGGCGTTGGCCGAGCGTTTCGGCACCGGCTGCCTGTCGAGCCGCGACCTGCTCACGCTGCTCGGCGTCGCGCTGCGCGGCGGCGGTCATGCGATGAGCGACGCGGAGGTGGCGAGCCTGCCGCTGCATGACGGCATCGAGCCCGTGGCCGCGGCGCTTGCCGATCTCCTCGTCATGACCTTCGGCGGAGGCAACGCATCGCCAAACCCTACGCAGCCGCAGAGTGCGAACGCGAGCCTCACGCCTTCCCCTGGGACGACGCGCTGACGCTGGCCTTAAGCATCCTGCGGTGGAGCCCGGAGACCTTCTGGCGCGCAACGCCGCGCGAGCTGATGGCGGCCTGGGAGGGGTTGCAGGGTGGACGAAAGAGCGAGTCTGCGTTGAGCGGCGATCTCAGGCGGTTGATGGAGGCGTTTCCGGATGAGTGAGAGATCTCTTATTCGACGGCTACCTGGATCTTGCCTTTGTATTTGACCCCTTTCAGATCCAGGCACTGAATGTAGAGCTCTTCTTCTATATAGCCGGCGATGTTGACATGTGCCGATGCTGACGCTTTGGCGGCTTCATAACGGCATTCTTTTCGAACGTGTTCCCAGCGCTCTGGAGGCATATTGCCCCTGTCGAATTGCAGCCGAGTCTCATACCTTTGAAAACAGCCGCCAAGTATCAACGTCAGAATGCAATACGCTAAAGGTCGCCAAGAGGTCATCTCTTTGATCCTCAACTTAATTTGATCTCATAGATGTGTTGTGCGGGAAGGATAGGCGATCTCTGGCAGACTAACTCATGAACCCTCTCCTGACTTGCGAGGGCCTTAGTGCTACTCGACGTACTTGACCCCTTTGAGGTCAAGGCACATCACATACACACGTAGCCAGGGATAATAACCATATCCGGGTTTTACAGACGCAGTTGCCTTCTCAGCTTCGTATGCGCATTCCCTTTTGGCTTTCTTCAGCGCTGTGTCGGAAAGTTTCGAAACATAAGTCGGCTCGGGCGGCTTTGATGTCGTGCAGCCGGCAGTCAAGCACCCCACGAGGAGAGCAGTTGTGAAAGATCCCCTTAACCCAGAGGAAATGACCCCTGCCGAGAAGGCACTCGACGAGGACCGCAAACGCCAATTCAACACCCTCATCGCCCTCTCCGAAACGTTTCATCTATTGTCATACGTCCGGAAAATTGTCAGTTGTTCCAATATGCTTTGCTCCTCTCAGAGCTAAACATTTCAGGTAAAGGTTACGCCAATCTAAGTGCCGAATGGGACCTGGCTTTTGTGATGCAACAGCTTTTTGCGCTTCGTAGTCGCACTCGTTCTGCATCCTTTGCCATTGGGATTTGCTGATATTCCCGATGTCAAAAACGTCGTCGGGGGGGGCGACGCGGTGCACAGGCCGACGCAGCGAGCATCATAAAAGAGCAGAAAAACACAAAGGAGATATGCTTGAGCGAGAATCCAGCCAAAAGCCCAGTTTCGCCGATCAATAGCCTAGAGGAAGACCGTAAACGCCAGCTCACCACTCTCATCGGCCTCTCCGAAAAGTTCGGCGATTCCCTGTCCAATGCTTTCGCGAAGAATATATCGGAAGGCAAGAAATTTGATAACGTTCTGAAATCGGTACGCCAATCCCTTGTGGAAACAGGGTTGCGCCTCGCGTTGGCACCTCTGCAGCTTGCTTTGAGTCAGAGCGTCAAGGGGATGATGACGGGGGCTCTGCAGGAGTCATTGCCGCTCGATGGCGGTGGCCTTCTCGGTGGTCTCGTCAAGGGGCTGGGGTCGATCCTCGGTTCCCTGTTCGGCACAGGAGGTTCCACCTTCGCCCATGGCGGCGTGTTCTCGCGCGGCATGGTATTGCCATTTGCGCAGGGCGGGGTGATCGGCGCGCCGACCTATTTTCCGCTCGGGCGCGGGCTCGGACTCATGGGCGAACAAGGCGCAGAGGCGGTGATGCCGCTGGCGCGCGGGCCGGATGGGCGGCTCGGCGTGCGCTCGGGCGGAGGAGGACGGCCGGTTTCCGTGACGATGAACATCTCGACGCCCGACGCGGAGAGCTTCCGCCGTTCCGAAGCGCAGGTGTCCGCCGCACTGGCCCGGGCCGTCGCGCGCGGCCAGCGCGGGATGTAGGCTCTCGCGAGTTTTTACAGATTCCGGCCTCATCCTGAGGAGCCTGCGCAGCAGGCGTCTCGAAGGAGGATCCAGTGTGCGCTGGAGACGCCCTGATCCTTCGAGACGGCCTAACGGCCCGCAGGATGAGGGCTTAGGTGGCTGCTACGCGACTAGCGCATCGTGCGGACCCGAAGGGCCACGTCAGTGAAAAGTGGATCCGGTTTTCCGCCCCGAACGATGCGCCAGCTCAGAGGATAAGCATCGGATTCGATCCCAAAAGTGGGTCCACCTTTGGGTCCGATGCTCTAGGTGTTTGATCCCGGGGTTTGATGGTGCATTCTTATCGCCGGAATGGAGGGATGCGCTATGGGCCAGGTTCTCCATGGGAGCGCCACAACGACAGAGGCAGTCCGTCGAGCAATACAGCATAGTCAAGCGAGCCTGAGGGCCTTGGCCGAGCGCCATGGCATCAACCCGAAGACGGTCGCCAAATGGAAGAAGCGGGATACCACCGCAGATCGCCCGACGGGGCCGAGAGCACCGCATTCCA